>DAOUUM010000012.1 GCA_030668165.1 Candidatus Heimdallarchaeota archaeon | reverse complement strand
TCATCATAGGTATGAAATGTGATAGTACTTGTGTGAATTATCTGAACAACTGTGAACCCAGCAATATTCCCTCTATCTTTGTCAATATGGTGTGCTATAGGCTCACCAATTGGATCCATATCAATAAGGTCAACCAGTTTTTTGATAAAGTCTATAATTGGAGGTAGGAACCTTATTTTATCATCACAATTTTTGAAACTACCCAAAAAATGCTTTCCATACATTTTCTCTCCATCGACTTCGATTAACCTATAATCGTCCATCCTAATTATACATCTACGATTCATTGTTAAAAGAGTTATTTTGATTTACATTATTTCTTCATCGTGAATCTGAAATATTGGTAACCGAATTTGAATAACAAAATAAATTTATCAAGCAAAGCCATAAATTAATCACTAAGAGATTGACAAATTATCAATAAATGATTTTATTAAAAATGCAATATTATATAAGTCGCAATTATTTATGGAAGACAACCAAGAGGTTGGATGACAATTGATTAAGATAAAAGACATCCCGGATTATGAAGGTAAAGAAGTTACCATTCAGACCTGGGTGCAGTTAATTCGGAAGCAAGGGAAGAAATTAGCCTTTCTCTCCCTTTTTGATGGAACTGCATCTGTACAGGCGATATTAAGACGTCAAGAACTAGGAGATGAAGTTTTTGAAAAGTTAGATCTCATCAGCAGAGGAGCATCCGTCACAGTTACAGGTGTGATAAACAAAGATATTCGAGCTCCCTCAGGATTTGAAATGAAGGTCAGTAATTTTGAAATAATTCATCCATCAGACGAGAATTACAGTAAGGAGGTCACTCCTGACTCGAGCGTCGATGTAAAACTAAATAAACGTCATATAGTGTTCCGTGGTCCAAAAACATCATCTATCCTCAAATTTCAGAGCCATGTTTTGAAATATCTCAGGGAATACTTCTACTCCAAAGATCTAGAGGAAGTCATTCCACCATTGATAGTCAAAGCACAGGCTGAGGGTGGAAGTGAACTGTTTGAGGTCAAATACTATGATAAGAAGGCCTATTTGACCCAATCTTCTCAGTTATACCTGGAGACAGCAATATTTTCCTTGAGAGATGTATTTTGTATTCTTCCCTCATTCCGAGCAGAAAAAAGCAGGACCCCACGACACCTCTCAGAGTACCGACATATTGAGACTGAACACGCTTTCATGGACTTTGAGGGATTGATTGAGTTCCTAGAGGGTATGATCTCTCATGTTATTGACCGTGTTATTGAGAATGATGGTGAAATCCTCAAGATGTGGGATAAGGAATTAAAGCCTCTAAAAACCCCAATCGCTAGGATCACATATGATGATGCTGTTAAATTACTCAAGGATGAATATGATATTGAGATCCCATTTGGAACAGATATTTCTGATGCTCCTGAACGGAAACTAATTGAGCACTTTGGTGAACCAGTCATTTTACATAATTTCCCAAAACATATGAAACCATTTTATCATAAGATCGATCTCGACAATCCTGAGGTTACTCGATCTGCAGATTTTCTCTTTCCTGAAGCTGGAGAGTTAATTGGAGCAGGAGAACGAGAAACTGATATTGAATCCATGAGAGAGCGAATGGCCAAGATGGATCCTCCACTCAATGAAGAAGAGTATTACTGGTATATGGATCTTCGTAAGTATGGTTCTGTCCCTCATTCAGGATTTGGAATGGGACTGGAGCGATTTGTTATGTATCTCCTGGGAGTTGAACACATAAGAGATGTAACCCTATTTCCTAGGACTGTAACCAGACTATCTCCTTAATTTGTTAAATTTAGGTCAAATTGATGACTATTAAGTAATAATCTTATTAACGAATAATTGCTGAGAAAGTGTACCATGGAATTATGTGGGAAATGTGTTATTAAGGACAAGAAAATAGTCCATGTCAATAAGATGTTTCTCAATCATATTAAAGAATCTGAATCACAGCTAATAAATAAAGATATTAGTAACATAATCTCTGATAAATCCAAATTAGATGTTGAAGAAATATTGGAACATGGGAAAGAAAATAATGTAACACTATTTTACCAGAATACTAAAAATCAAATATTGGAACTACAAACTAATGTATTTCCTATGGATGACTATCTTATTCTATCCACTAAAAACCTAATTTCATCTGAAGTAAATATATCCACCGTATTTGATATGTTATCAGACCTGTCTGGAATAGGAGTTATTCAACAGGATTTCACTGAGCCTATTAAAATGCTTGAAGATTTGGTTGAGCAGGGTCACACTGATCTTAGGAAATATTTTTATGAAAATGTGGATAAAATTTCCGAATTTCATTCCAAGATCCAACTACAGAGAATTAACAATGAGATAGTTAATATTTTTGAAGGATCTGGATATGAGGAAGTATTTGATTTTCTCAATGTATCAAGGAAGATGACCACCACTGATTACATTGATTCCATGATAGATATGTATTATATTCGTAGTTCAGCATTTACTCAAAAATATACCAAGATTAAAACTATCAAAACAAATATCAAAGAGATTTTATTGAAAAGTAAAATGTATGATCTGGACAAAAATCTCTATATTAATATTTTAGTCGATTTAACCGCTCTCAAGGAGGTTGAACGTAAATTCAAAGAAAGTGAATTACGATTTGAACAACTATTCCAAGAATTAGCCATTGGATTATTGTTGGTAAGAGATGGAATAATAATTGAGTGTAATCAAGAACTAGCCAATACCTTTGGATATGATCACATTCAAGATGTGATCGGAAATCACATGCATCATTTCACAGCTCCCTCAGATCGAGAACGAGTGTCACAGATGCATGCTGAAAGGACGTCTGGTAAGAATCCAAGATCGCTTTATACAATTTTGGCAATTAAGAAAAATGGGATTGAATTTCCAGCTGAAATATTCGCATTACGAATAGTAATAGATGATATAGCCCATTCATTGGGAATTGTTACCGATATCTCTGAAAGATTGAATAGAGAAAAAGAGAGGGAAAGATTACAGAATCAGTTGATTAGTTCTCACAAATTAGAGAGTCTAGGAATTCTGAGTGGTGGTATTGCCCATGATTTCAATAATATATTAACTGTAATAGAAGGGGGCCTAGATATTCTGGGAAATACAGATGATTTATCAAATTTCAACAAGGAGCTGGTATCTGATCTGTTTAAGACCTCACGAAGGGCAGCTAATCTAATTAATCAACTCTTAATATACACTGGTAAGGCAATGGTACATTCAGAGATTGTTTCATTAAGCTCATATTTCAATGAGATCGAATCTCTTCTAAGATTGGCGATACCCAATAATATAGAAATAGTATATAACCGACCTAATAATGACTATTTTATCAAGATAGATAAAACTCAATTCACACAAGTTCTAATGAATTTATCGATAAATTCTGCTGAATCAATTGATCGCGAGAACGGAAAAATAACTATCTCCTGCAGGTCTCTTTATGTTCCCTCACACTACAATGAAAATCCGTCTGTTTTCAGAAATAAAAGTATAATACCCTGTGAGTATATAGAGATCTCAGTAACAGATAATGGGACTGGGATATCAGAAGATGATATTAGTAAAATATTTGATCCATTTTATTCCAGGAAACCCGGTGGCAGGGGTTTGGGTCTCTCAGTTGTTCAGGGTATAATATTCCAAAATAATGGATTTATTAAAATTGCCTCAGATATAGGAACTGGGACAAGAATGTCTATTTATCTCCCCATCACCACAGAGGTTGATAAAATTTCTAGTGAGCAGGTTAGTTCAGACTTTTTACCTAATATTATTGAAGGTTCGATTTTAATCTGTGACGATGAAATAGATATTCAAAAAGTACTTGGAATCATGGTCAAGAGCAAGGGAATAGAGGTTTTGTTTGCGGATAATGGGGAGGAAGCAATTGAAGTGTATAAAAATAATACATATGCAATTAAACTGGTAATTTTGGATCTTAGTATGCCTGTGATGAGTGGTCAGGAAACTTTGGAACAACTTAAATTATTGAACCCCTCACTTCCTATCTTAATAATTAGTGGATATCCCAAGGATGAGTTGGAGGGATTCGATAATTATACTATGATTGATTTTCTCCAGAAACCTTTCAGCTCTAAAGATCTCTACTCTCGTATTAATTCCCTTCAACAAAGAGTGTTGATGGATAAATAGATAGGGATTATATTTTATAAAAAATAAATATGAAGCCCCCAACGAATATTATACCTGCAAATAGCTGTAGAGCGAGAACTATTTGAAAATAAGATGCAAGAATTCCTATAACCAATGTAGATAATCCCCTTCCCAAGGAGGTGTACACACCTAGAGTGCCGAGTGCAATTCCCCTCTTATCATTTGGTGCGGTGCTTGAAGTACTGGCATTCATAGAAGTATAGTGAATAGTCATCACTGCAAAAATAAAGGATATTACCAGAAGATGAACCATGAAATTGTTCACTACTGTCAGAATCACGATTGCAATTGCTGTTGTGAAAAATCCTATTATCACAGGCTTGCGATAGCCATACAGATCATTAACCTTGCCCAATCTTGGCTTAAGAAGTATCAATAATAAGGTGGTCCACAAAATGAGATCTGCAATACCACTCTCCAAATAATCATATTCTTTCAATAATGAGGGAAAATAGCTAACAAATCCAAATTCGATAAATGCAATGAAAAATTGCAATAAATAGATTGGTAACAATCCAGGTAATTTTGAAGTCTTTATGAAATTACTAAATACACCTATTACCGAGTTCAATAGTTCCCTCCACTTGTTATTCACAACTAGTTTGTTCTCATCCGTCAGGCTTTCTTTCAGAATAAAATATGATAGAACATTGCCTATGGCTCCTATTACGAATAATAGTGAGTAAAGTTCAGCAATAGAAATCGATCCGATGAGTGTATTGGGTGCCAGGAAATAAGATGCGAGACCAGCTGCCAATAATTGGCCTATATCTCCAAACTGGAATACTCTTCCGTTCATCTCTCCTACATTATTGTCAGTGTTCCCATCTGAAACATCACCTAGTAGGGAGAAAACTGCAGGCCAATAGGCTGACATACCCACCGCCACAAAAATTACAGTGATGAGGGCGAATAACCAGCTATCAGCAATTGCCAGGAATAATAATCCTAAAGTATAACAGGAGGTTCCCAGAATTATCAATGGCTTTCTACCAACTATCTGTGAAAAATTGGAGAGAGGTATTCTGAAAAAGATCTGAATAATATTTTGAATGGTCAGAAGCAAGGAGATGATGAAGATTTCAGTTAACAGATCCTCTTCCAGAAAAATTACAAAATAAGTTCTAATGGATGTTAACTGCAGGATTGCGAAAATATTGACAAACCCGATCTTGAATACATCTCTACTTACCATCTCTAGATTTCCTGTTGAATTGATCATTAAAAACTAATTGGAATTTTCAGTCCAGATAAGATTTGATGATGTAAATGTGTAAGAATTAAACTACTAGAGAAAGAGTAGAATAGTTAATTACTTACTTTATTAAAGGAATAACGCCTCAACGAACATCGCAAAATATCTGAAAGTAATAGTTTATCGCGAGTAACATTTTTATAATTGGGATGAGATATATAAACTAACCATATCATGTAGGAAAACAAAAATAGACGAAAAGTCATTAGACAGGTGGTTATATTGACTCTGGCAGAATCTGATACTAGCGAACAACCAATAGGAGCTCATCAACTCCCCGTTGTTCATTTTACAAACGTTGATCCAAGTTTTGAATCTTGGATGCAAGAGGCGAGGAAGAGAATTTTTTCCATTGCCGCAGGAAAGCGTGTTGGAAAGATTGCACCAAGGATTATGGAGGTTGGTTTTGGTAAGGTCTTATTCGCAGCTAATCAATTAGGAAATGATATTGAAGAATCAAACTCATATGTATTTTTTGCTCCCGATGGAACAGTGACGTATAATCCCGTCCGCATAAAGCGTGGTTTTACATATGGGGCGATCCTAAACTTCAGTTTTGATGGCCTATTGGCAACAAATAACAGCTTACCCAATGGATGTGGTTTCTCTGTATATGAATTAGAGGACCCCAAACCAGATGCTGAGATGGTTATGGAGCTGGAGAGAGCTCAGATGAAGATTGGAGAGAATAGGATGTCTCAACTGGGCAAGGGTAATCATTTTGCGGGGGTATATTATGTAAATGATCCCACATCTGGTGAGGACACTAATCGTAGATTTGTGGTTGTTCATTGCTCAGGACATGTGGGTGGGGCAAAATTGTATCATCCACAATCTTGGTTATCAGAAACCGATGGATATTATGAAGTACCAACTCCTCACGGTGAGATGATTATGCTTGAGGGAGATGCTCGGGAACAATATGTCAATGCTTATGAGGAGACCAACACTGCCAATGCAGTTAATCGGGATAAAGTGATGCATGAGGTATTTGACACCAGTTGGAAAACATTAGAGGAGGTCTGTCATCAGGGTTTGGAACCGGGTACTGGAAGACATATCATTGGTACTCAGGTACACGATGGTCTTGTTCCAATTGCATTTAATCCTGAGGAAGGTCTTGTTATGGCAAACACACTACCTAATCTCAGTACGGATTTTCTTGATAATTGGAAGGATAACGATCGTATGAATTCACTTGGGCTGGAAAAAGAATTCAGAAATCTTAATTTTTGCCCTCATGGTAGTGGTTATGAGTTTAAAAATCCCGTAAAGGATCTGGAAGCAAATCTAGGACCTGAAGGAATACATAATTTCACGATTCAGATTGATGGTGCAGAGAGAACCACATTTGAGTACTTCAGAGAGATCAGAGGTCATATGACCTTCAGACGCAAGGCTCAAATATTAAAAGAACTTTTCAAAGCTGATATTGCTGAGATTGTGTATGAATTACCGGGATTGAAGCAGATTTATCCTCTGGCTAGTATTCCCGGTGGAAGTCATTAAAGATCCTTTAATAATAGATATCCATTCAATATGCCCGGATAATTAGTAATAATGCCATTTACCTGCCACCTTGTCAGTACTTCAAAATCACTTATAGTATCTCCACAGAATGCTATTATCAATGTATTTAATGCCTTTAATTTGGCAATATCTTCGTATGCATAAGTTTGCCACCTAATTTGTGAGATCATTACTTCATGCTCAATGACAATATGTAAGAATTCTTCAGGAGTTCTCTTTTTCTGCATCAATCCAATATTGTATTTTGTATTTTGATCATAGAAATATTCGAAGGTTTCAACATCCCGTACTGAGATATATCCAAGATCTCCAGGACCTCTGTGTTCATCTAGTAAATTCAGGACTTTATCCTCTAGAACCCTCGGTTTCTCCAAATCTCTGTTTTGTGGCTTGATCTCAACAATTAATGATTGATCTTTGGGTAATAGTTGAAGAACCTCATTAAGAGTAGGAATTTGCATACTTTCAAAATCAATATTTTTCCATGTCCCCACATCCTTACCTTTTAGTTCTGAGAGTTTAAAATCCGCAATTCCTTCCTTCTCTCCTGTAATACGTTCAAGTGATCTGTCATGAAATACAACAACCTCCAAATCCTTGGTTAGTTGAACATCTAATTCGATCACATCTGCATGGTTGGCAATTGCAGTCGTAAATGCTAACATGGTGTTCTCAGGTACAAGACCGGAAGAACCACGATGGGCAATGGAAATCATTAAAAATTATAATGTATCCCTCTTAATATATTTTTTCTGAAAATATATTATTATACCTCGATTTTTGGTGAATTATGCAGTATAATCCCACATAAAATTAAAAATCTAAGTTAAATTATAATATGAGTATCATGAAGTTTGTTGTTATTTCCGATCTGCACATAGGAGGGGCTTTCAATGAGGACATATTTTACAAAGGAGTTGAATATGTCAATAGTATAGATGCCGATTATTATATCATGGCAGGAGATCTAACAGATAAAGGGACTCTTTCTGAGTATAATATTGCTTTGAACAAGTATTTGCCCCTGATTAAAAAGCCACTTCTGATTGTCCCTGGTAATCACGACGTCAAGAACAGTGGTTTTCTCATCTATGAAGAACTGATTGGCCCCCGTCATTTTCTTGAAACAGATGAGGAGAAAAAGGTAAAAATTATCGGCTTGGATTCAAACGTACCTGATAGAAATACAGGTTCCATGGGTAATTTTGCTATAGAGTTCATCTATGATAATTTCAAACCCCTGGACGATAGCTGGTTAAAAGTGCTGGTATTCCACCATCAGACTCTACCGATAAAATATACCGGAAGAGAGAGATCTGCATTGGTTGATGCTGGTGATGTGATCAAAGCTGTTAATGATTGTAATGTTGATCTGGTAATTAATGGGCACAGGCATATCTCAAATGTTTACAGACTGACTGATGGTGATATCAAAACCTTGATAGTTAATTGTGGAACATTATCCTGCAAAAAAACCAGATACAGAGAAGAATACTCCTTGACCCAAATTGACGTATCAGAGGATCAGACCCATGCAGAGGTTGATGTCTTATTACTCAATCATGATCCCCCAGTTTGGAAAAAAGCATTTTCTGGAAGTATAAAGGAAATACCATACAAGGAGGACGAAAATTATGAGTTATTATCAACCATAATTCAGATTGGTAATACACATTTCTCAGATAATTTATTAAATATTGATAACTACCTTCAGCTTACTCAGTTAATTAATTCTCTTGATACCTGTGATATTGTAATTCATACAGGAAACGTAACCGCTCATTCATATGAAAATGAGTATGAGATGGGTAGGATAATGCTAGGTCAGATTCATAAACCAAAATTAATAATTCCAGGTCCTCGTGATTATTTTCCAATCGGGATTGATTTGTTTGAAGAATTTATAGGTACATTAAATCCAGAATTTGAAAATTCGAAATTAAAGGTACTGGGTTTTGATACCTGTATATTGGAAGAGAAAATAGGTCGATTGGGAAGAGGAAGGACGAATCAACTAATTCAGAAATTAAATCATTCAAATAAGAAGATAGGTATTGTAGCACTCCATCATAACATAGTCCCGTTAGCGAGGACTAAACATGAGTCAGAATTGCAAGATGCAGGAGATCTATCATCCGCCATGGTTGAAAATAATGTCAATCTTGTATTAAGCGGTGCAAAAAACAAAGCAGGTGTTTGGCAAGTGAATAACACAATATTTGTCAATGCTGGAACAATGTCCTCAAGAAATATTATCTCACGCAAGGGAAATTCAATAAATATAATTAAAGTATTTAAAACATCAATAGGCAGAATGTATGATGTCAGTGAGTATTTCATAGAAACTAATGATATGGAATGTCTTGGCAAGTTTCATATCAAAGAGACCGATATTTCAAATTCAAATTTCACAAGTGGCTATGATATTCCGGATTGATAATGTAAATTTCAATAGATATTGTATTGGAACTAGAAAGTTTTTATAAACGCGTATACACAGATTGATTCAATGAATGAGAAAGATCCCTCAAAAACAAAGATAATGACTATTTTTGCACATCAAGATGATGAAACATTTTCTGCAGGTGGTGTATTGGCAAAATATGGTGTATATGGGAATTCATTTGCTCTGTCAGTAACTTCGGATCCCAAGAGAAAGGATGAATTTGATATGGCTTGCAATACCCTCAATACACAACCCATTAAATTTGATTTTTCGGATGTGACTCCATCAAATATAATTGAAATAAAATCCAAGATTAAGGAAATAATATTAGAAATTCGACCAGATATTATTATCACCCATATTGATTTTGACTATCATTATGAACACAGGATGGTCAGAGCTGCCGTTGAAGAGGCAGTTGAGTGGGCAAGTCACAATACAAATCCTGAAATTGATGCCCATCAGGTGAACAGCCTTTGGGAAACAGAAACCACCATACTTATTCCGTTTCCTGAGTATCACATTGATATTACTGAGGTTTTTGATAAAAAATTAGAAGCAATTAAAATATATGAATCACAATCCCATAAGGGTGGTGAGAATTTTTATTCAGAATTTCACTCAACCCGGACAAGATTACGAGGTATACAAGCAGGTGTTATACATGCTGAGGTGTTTAATATTGTAAAAATCTCAAAAACTGGTTCATTCAAACCACAAAATCATCTTAAGTTCTTCCCTTGAAATGGATATCACCAATAATCTACTAGCAAGGCTATAAAATTTATATTCCGACTTTGTACTTAGACTTTTAGACAACTTTGAAGAAAATTATGATTACGGGTTTTCCAACACTAGGGGGCTCTGGAATGGTTGCAACGAGATTGGGATTGGAACTTGCAAATATATCTGATTATGAGATCCACATGCTGTTCTATAAAAAGCCATTTTTACTGGAAAATCAAGAAAATCTACCAGAAAATCTAATTTTCCACCAGATCGAACGGAGTGGTTATGCTCTGTTCAGGGATATAGGATCTCCATTCACAATACATTCTGCTTCTTCCATGGCAAGGGTGGTCAAATCAGAGAGTATCGATATCATTCATAGTCATTATGCAATTCCCCATGCAGTATCCGCATACCTAGCAAATCAGATACATCCCGTTAAAACAGTGGTTACAACTCATGGTAGTGATACTCATACACTTGGTAAGCACAATTCATACCAGCCGACCATATCGCTTGCCTTGAGGAATTCAGATATTGTCACTTCAGTGTCGAATTATCTTGCTAGAGAAACAGAAACTGTTTTTGGACTAGATGAAGGATCTGTGAGGGTAATCTACGATTTTATCAATACCGAAATTTTCAAGCCTATTGACTATAATGAAAAAGAATTGAGTATTGTTCAGGCAAGCAATTTTAGAAGTGTAAAACGAATACCCATGCTTATTAGGTTATTTTCTAAAATCAACGATGAGTTTCCAGATTGGAAATTAAAATTGGTTGGAGATGGTCCTGAATTAACCACATCTGTGAGGATCACTCGTGAGATGAATCTTCAAAATCAGGTTAAATTTCTAGGTGTACGAGCCGATATTCCAGATATATTTTCTCGATCTTCAATTCTGATCTCTGGTAGTGAAATTGAGTCTTTTGGTTTAACAATTGCTGAAGCTATGGCTTGTGGTACACCTGTTATCGCACCAAGAGTAGGTGGAATACCTGAGGTGGTTGATGATGGTGTCACAGGATTACTCTATAACTCATCTGATATGGAGGATGCGGTGGATAAATTATCAAAAATGATGAGAGATCATGAATTACGTATACAAATGGGAAAAAACTCCAGAGACCAAATAATAAATAAATTCTCAGTACAAAAAATTGTTAATCAATATGATGAACTCTATTGTGAATTAATTTAGATCAGGGTGTTGATATAATACATTCCACCAACCCGAGAGTGTTTGGTGTATAACCTGGCATAAGTATCAATATAATCAGTAATTCCTGTTTGAAGAGCCAAGTCAAACCAAATCCATGAAGTTTCCTGAGCATTCTTCTCCTTGGCAAACCTTCCATATTGCCACCCAAGATATTTACTAATATCTGATGAATTAGAACCATTAGAAAGTAATTTTTCTTTTTGTGTAAGAATAAATATTTTCATCTCTTCCTCAGCTTCAATAATTTTGGCTTTATCGTTATTTTTCTCTCCATCCACTCTTTTTCTTAATATTGTAAATAAGACGTCTTGTTGGATACTACCCTGCTTCCTTTGGAACAGCTGTTTACCTAATTTCTCTATCCACGGCGTGTTATAAAAAGCTCTTGTATATTTGATAAAAATCGGAAGTTCATAACCAATCTCTCTAACTGAAGGTGCAACCAAAGTATAATATGCGATTTCTCCGGGACCCGAGATTCTTAATTGTATATTTAATAAATCCTGAAAAATTGCCTGGCTAGTATCAACTCGAGGCCCTAATTTAATTGAATTTTCAATTAAATCCTCCTTCGTTGTTACATCTATAGTACACGGGTGACCACATCCTGGACATTCTCCCTTTGCGATAACTCGATTATTCTCTTCTACAAGAGTAGTGGTGATCCTGTTCCCATCATGCTCACATTCAATCATGAATGGGGCATAATCATCATGACGATGCGGTAATGTGGGATTGTATCCCATTTCAGTTACCTTATCTATCATTTCCTGAAATTTGGTTGTGTACAATTTTCTTTTCTCAATGAATGGATAAAAATTCTCAGCAACTAGATTTCTAATCTCTGAATGGGATGTTGGAACAAAAATAATTCCTTTATCCGCAATGATATTTGCAATAAAACCCCATAAACTAACTGACCAATCTGATAAGGTCTTGCTATTGATAAAACTAGATTTTATTAGTGATACTAGATGATCATAACGTTCCTTAAGAACATTTTTCTTATCTCCCTTGACTTGCTTAACAAAACCACGTAAATTCGAATCCAATTTATTCAAATAGTCTTCCAACCATTCAAAAGGAGGTAATTCCGCTCGATGTGCCGCTATACTACTCTCTTCTGGTAAATAATCCTCAGAATCTAGTATAAAAGCATGATTTGAGATTGGATTAGGAAAATATTGACGGGCAAGTTCCTTTTGTAAGCTATCATAATCACCTATGAAAAATATTGGTGCAAGGGGTCTTCCCTCATCACGAAACATTTTATCCAATGCAGTTAGGCAACCTAGTTTATTGGCAATGAAACCAGGCCCTCCAAATAAAATTGGTTGTTGTCCCATCAATACGCTTCCAAATTCTATCAGTTGGATATTTTCTTCTACTTTTTTGGTGTAAATCTTCATATCCTTATGATACTTGATTAGAAAATCTTTCAAACGTTGGATTTTGGCTTGCCCTTCTTCTGAATTCATTAACTTATTCGGTTTGAATTTCCTAATCGCCTGGGAAACAGCCTCTCCATATGTTTCTGGAACATCTCCCCAAAAATCTATTGTATTTAGAGGATCTTTTGCTACCTCTTCATACAATTCATTTGGATTTGCCAGTTTTTTCACTAATAAAGAAGATAATTATTAACATAATTTAACTTAACGAAACGACCGAAATAAAGTCTCTACTTTTCTCCATTTTTTTACTACTAATCTCCTTTCAAAAATTATTTGATTTTAATAATTTTGAACAATTAAGCTTTTAATAAATAATTGTATATCATCTTTTATGTTTAAAGCACCCTCATTGGAAGATGTTCACACGGATTTAATCATAATCGGTGCAGGAGTAGCAGGGATTACCTTAGCCAAGCAACTAAATCAGGCCAATCTTGATTTTTGGATAATGGGATCTCCTTTTGAATCACAGTTAGCCAAAGCAGGAGAATTACAGAACACCAATCTTCCCGAAGGTACAGTGGGCTTGGATTTTATACAATCGATGATGGATGAGATCAAGGAGTTGGGTGTAAAAAATACTACAAGTCAGGTAAAATCAATGGATATAGGAGAAGAGTTTGTTCTTCATACATTCCGCCAAAAATTTATTGCAAAGAAAGTAGTGTTAGCAACAGGGTGTAAGCAAACAAAGTTAGGTTTTCCAGGTGAGAAGGAATTATTTCACAAAGGTATTTCTGATTGTTCTGTATGTGATTTTCCACTCTACCAAGACAAAATTGTTGGTGTTGTGGGAAGTCATGAATACACTGCCAGGGCTGCAGAATTATTGGCTATAGGTTGTAAACAAGTGCACCTATTTTGGTATCGTAGTGATGAGGTACCGTTTGTGAGTGAAAAAATAATTGTTCATCTTAAAGTGGATCAAATCGAAGCCTATGGAGATGAGATTATCGAGGGAGTAAAAATTCTTACAAGTGGAACAGAAGATAATATTCAGTTAAATGGACTGTTTGTAGAAGGAAATCCAATTCCAAATATCTCACTAGTCAAAGATCAAGTCAGTTTAACCAAGGAATCTTATATCTCAATTGATGAGAATTTTCAGACAAGCATTGAAAATCTCTATGCAATTGGCGATGTTACTGGCTCGTCAAAAACCTATGAAGAAGCTAAACTACATGCAATTAAGGCTGCTGAAATAATAATAAAATCAATGATCTAAATTAAGTACATCAGATTTGAATAATTCAAGGATTTCGAAAAGCATGTTGTCAGTTATGTCAGAGACATGAAGACATTGTGAGATTGGTGTGAATGCATTTTTAAGCATATTTTGACTGGGTAAGGAACTTAAAATATCTCTGTTAAACAATAAAGCGATTACTGTTAAACTGTGACCTTTCATTCTGGTATCTTGAATTTCAGATTTTAATAATTTTGAACATATAATCGCTGTAAGATTTAGTTTTGTTACAAGAGGGATCGGTCCAAATATCCCTTCATGATACGAGGATCCTTGTCCAACAAGGGTGATAACTTGCGCAGCGAAGGTATCATCAATTTCATCAAGATAATCCTCTCTGAAACCAAATTTTTGAATTAATTCAGGACCAGAATCGAATAATGTAACAAGTGCGATTGCTACATCTTTATCCTCATCATCTAGTAGTGGGACCATGGAATCAAGTGAGGATTGCAAATCTTGTGGAATTATATCAAAATCACCTACAATCTTATCTATTAATGCATTTTCCTTAGGTGAGTTCATAAGAGTGGTTTGAATGGATTCAGTAATCAGAGATTTTCCCCACTTTTCGAAATCTAATTCATCAATGCTATCAATTATTGAACTAAAAATCATCTGAAAATGCACACAAAGAGAATCTACCTGGTTCTGTGCCTCCTCCAGGTTTATTATTTGTAAAGATAAACTCTCCTCATTTTTATTTAAAAATTCAGAATTTCTGAATGTTAAATCTTTTAGATTAGATTCCAATATTGCAACAACATCCGTTTTGTACAATTCAGGTGTTAATTCAATTAATTGTCTGTACAAATTGTTCGTAAAGTTAATTAATCCATAAATTTCATTTTGTTCAATTTCAGTGCCTAAAATTTCATTAATAAGTATGAACAATTTATTGGGATCTACTGGTGGACGTAAATATTTGACAAAGTTATGGGTGAAGTTTCCCGGTTCACCAGAAATCACAATTGAAGGGATTTCAATTGCATCTGTATTTAGCAACTGTTGGAAAGATCTGTTTTCCTCCTCTTCTCCTGTAGCATCGAAAATTATCAATGATACCTGTTCTCTTCGAATAATCATGTATCCTGCATCAACATTATCAAAGGGACCAATCACCTTATGACGAGTATCGAGTAAATATGTCTCTATAGCTGTCCTTGTGCTTACAGAATGGGATATAAGCATGACTGGTTGTCGTTGCTTGATATCTGTTTTAGAATTGAATGAATTGCCCAATGGTGTCATGGCCGTAATCACCAATATTTAATGTTCCATTTTATGATACTTATTTATTTTTGAGGAGTTCAGTTTTAAGGATATTATAAACATAGATTTATTTACAAATTCTGATAGACTATTGATAATAATACTTGAGTTAAAATAGAGTATTTTTTTAATAGAACTTCATCATACAACCTGTGAGCAATAAATTTAGTATATGGTTAATGGCAATAAGGCCGAAAACATTACCCGCTGCGATTTCACCGGTGGTGGTGGGAACTGCATTTGCTTCTAGTAATGATGTTTTTTCTCTTCTCCCCTTCATTGCAGCACTAGTAGGTGCTCTTCTAATTCAAATACTATCTAATCTAGCCAATGATTATTATGATTATATCAAGGGTCATGATACAGAAGACCGAAAAGGTCCCATTCGAGTTGTGGCTAGTGGATTAATGACCCTCAAGGAACTAAGAAATGGGATTCTTATCAATATATTGATGATCGCAATTGTTGGGATCTATCTAATCTATGTTGGAAAATTATTCATCTTAATAATCGGGATTTTATCGATAATTTTTGCTTTATTATACTCTGGGGGGCCATTTCCATTGAGTTCGATCGGATTAGGAGATCTATTTGTTTTCATTTTCTTTGGTCTTATCGCTGTGAATGGTACCTATTATGTGCAAGCACTGGACTTCCATCCACACGTTTTAATTGGATCAGTTGCTCCAGGTTTATTGATAACTGCAATTTTAGTAGTAAATAACTACAGAGATTTAGAAACGGATACTGAAACTAATAAATTCACCTTAGCGGTACTTATGGGACATAATCGAACAAAATTCTACTATGCTTCATTATTTGTAATATCTTATCTCATCCCTCTTTATTTTGTTATTTTCCAACAATACTCTCTCTGGGTACTACTTCCTTATCTATCAATTCCCTTTGCGATCAAACTTATAAAATCTGTATGGGAATCCAATGATGGTCCGGTTATGAACGAAGTATTGGCTGGAACAGGTAAAATTGGCTTGTTGTTTAGCCTACTATTTGGTTTAGGTATAATTATTTGAGAAATCATTACATCTAAGTATTCGAACATTTTTCTGACTAAATACCATTGAAATTATGATAGAGGTGTCAAAGGCTTAATTAAATTCAATAATTAAAATCAATTAGTTAATGTTCTCAATACTCCAACAAAAAGCGTTGAAAAATCCAAATGACGTATATATAATATTCAAGGGGCAGGAATACACATTTTCAGACGTTTATGAGAAATCTAAAATAATTGCCACATCCTTATCCAACAATGGGATCAATACTGGGGATCGAGTTGGAGTAGCATTACCCACTGGTATTGATTATATCTATTTAATATATGCCTTAATGAAGCTTAGAGCGATATTAATACCACTAAATACCCGATTAACCATTAATGAGTTAATTTGGCAGATTTCTCTAGTGGATAGTACCAACATCATATACAATTCTGAATACAAAAAAATGGCAAATCAAATTGCAGATTCGATTGAATCTGTACATATACTAGACATTGAAACAATTAACACTGAAACTGATGAAACAACAGGTGAATCCTCAATCCAAATTGAGGACAATTCTCTGACTCATTGTATAATATTCACCTCAGGAACTACTAAAAGTCCAAAGGGTGTTATTCTAAGTTATTCAAATCATCTTTCTCATATTGATGCTCATGCGGATCGTATCCCCTTTAAAGAGAATGATAGAAGGTTAAGTTGTATTCCTCTTTACCATGTGGGTGGCTTACAGATTATATTGCGTTGTCTTAATTTTGGGATGCCAGTGGTACTACACAACAGATTCGTGATAGATGAGATCATTGATAGTATATATCAAGATAAGATTACTATAATTTCGCTCGTACCAACGATGTTGAAGAGAATACTGGAAAAATCAGAATTGCAGAATACAAATCTCCGGTGTATATTGCTGGGAGGTGCAAAAACAACCTTGGATCTGGTTAATTTATCATTAAGCCTCAGTCTTCCAATCTGTACCACCTATGGTATGACCGAGAGTAACTCTCAGGTATGTACAATATTAACGGAGGGTTTGAGGAAAAAACCTGAGAGTGTGGGTAAGCCCATATCTGGACTGAACATAATTATTGTGGACGAGTTTGATAATAAATTAGGTGTTGATAAAATTGGTGAGATATGTGTCAGAGGTTCATCCATTACAAATGGATATTACAACCAACCCAAAATTAATTCTCAATCCTTTCTGAATGATTATTTTAAAACTGGTGATCTTGGTTATATCGATGAGGATGGTGATCTATTTGTTATCCAAAGAAGAATTGATTTAATTGTGTCTGGGGGGGAAAATGTCTATCCTTCAGAAGTGGAGAAAGTCCTGCTACAAAATGAATCGATCAGAAATGCCGTTGTATTTGGTGAGGCGGATGCAGAATGGGGACAAATTGTAGTTGCTACAATTATATTGAATTCAGCAATAACAGAGCAGGCAATAATTGATTACTGTCGACAATATCTTGCCTCATACAAAATTCCAAGAAAATATTATGTACTAACTGAATTTGAGGAAACATCAACCGGTAAGATAATCAGGAAAAAAGTAATTGATGCTACGTTAAATGCTAAGAAAATTTTACCTTAATTCTTTAAATTTTCTCCATATGACTATTTATCACATGTTTTATCTTCAAAACAAATATGAGATCATTTAAATTCATTCCAGCAAAGCCATATCTAACAGCATTATTAAAGTAAACTAAGCATCTTCTCTAATAATAACAGCAATCTTCCCTGCTGTATGGCCCCCCTCGTAATGTCTATGTGCTTCTGCAATTTCCTCCAGTGAGTAAGTTTTTTCTATGGCAGACCTAAACTTACCTTCCTCAGCAAGTTTAGCCATAAATTCTAGATCTTTTCTTGAATATTGAGTATCAAAACTCTTGTATTTTTTCTGGCTAAATTTATTTACAAGTCGGTTTAGCATGAATCTGGTAATGGACATGGAAGGAGAACCTGCATTAACAAAGATACCATTTGGCTTTAAAGCAGCTTTCCATCTCGACATCGGGGATTTGGCCACAGTATCAAATATGAGATCATATTTTTCCTCATTCCTAGTAAAATCCTCTTTTGTGTAATCTATGAAGTAATCAGCTCCAAGGCCTAGAACAAGATCTTTGTTTTTCCCACTTGCCACTGCTGTTACTGTTGTTCCAAAACTTTTTGCCAATTGCACAGCATAGGTTCCTATTCCACCAGAAGCACCATAAATCAGTACGTTCTGCCCCTTCTGAATATTACCCCCATCTCGAAGACCCTGGAGCGCAGAAAGACCTGCGACTGATATCACTCCTGCTTCAGCATGACTCATATTGGATGCTTTTAATGCAATTTTATCATATTTAGTTTTCGCAAATTCAGCATTTGCTCCACTGCTAGCTCCCCCATATACCAGATCCCCAACCTTGAAATCAGTTACATCCTTGCCAATTTCCACTATTTCACCGGAGATATCAAATCCCAGCACTGTCTTATGAGGTCTTCTGATGCCACTAGATAATCTACTTAATCCAAAAAATACTTTCATTCCGCTCCTGTAAAAAATATCAAGAGTATTCACTGAAGTGGCATAGGTCTTGATTAATACCTCATCATCTTCGTGTATTGGTTTATCAATCTCTTTGAGTTCCATACCTTCAGGCGAACCATACTTTTCATTAACAACAGCTTTCATTGTCATGTATAATCAAGATTCCAACAATATATAAAGTAATATATATTTTTCAGTTAAATAATTATGATTTGATATTTGGTTTTATTGTACTAAATTCACGAGAAAAACTAATTATATATTTAGTAAAATCTGATTATAGCGGTCATGTGTTGACTCGTGATCTCGATAGATCATTAATTTTCGATGAGATTCTCAATCATTTCAAATCTCAAATTTGATATTTGCTTTATTAACCACACATCAAAAAATGCAGAATTTACTAATCAGAATTAAAAACCTATAAAATGAAAACAAACAAGACATCGTAACGATGAAAATCACCTCCCCGCGCATATCTTCATTAATTGCAATTTTAATTCTTATATTCTATGTAATTCTCAGCTACTATGAATTACCATTACCGTTTGAATTTCAATTAATCATAATACTCCTTATTTCAACTTTTATCGGCATTGCAGCCTTTAATTTTGCAGGAAACGAATTGAAATCTACAGCAGGAGTATTTTCAGTATTTGAGCTAGGTTTTGTCAAGCTGGGAGGAATCATTATGTTCAGTCTTTTCATAGTTGCTGGTTATGATACTTTCTTGTTCATAGTTTTGAGTTT
>DAOUUM010000548.1 GCA_030668165.1 Candidatus Heimdallarchaeota archaeon | reverse complement strand
TTCCAACACTCTGTTTCCAGCCTTCATTGTATCCAATAACAATAGTATCAATATTATCAGCTATGCATTGACTTATGAACATCCTACTGGCTTTGTGTATGGAATCCTCCATTTTCTTGTATCTCTTATCAAGAATATGGTCCATCTTTGTACCAGAATGACTACCTTGTCGTTTGTAAATACTGGATAATTTACCTTTTCTCTTGTTAAACCAGCGATTGTAGGACTTGATTAGTGTACCCTTGATAATTAGAGGTCTTCCCACATTTGATATTGCAGTTATTAGATTATTCACACCAAAATCAACTGATATAATATTTTTCACTGGTTTTAAATCAGGTACTTCCCTCTCATATACCAGTTCCAGTAGAAAATTATTGCCTTTTGGAATAATCCTTGCCTGATTGATCTTAACATTTAATCGGGTCTTAATCCTCAGATCCATTACTTTGGGAAATTTAAGAAAACCATTCTTTATGTTCACCTGCTGTGAGGTGAAATATAGTATATGAAAACCAGTCTTTCTCTTGAAACCTGGAGCTCTTGGCATGGATCTGAATTTATTTGCATTTTTCTTGTATGATTTCAATGCTTGAAAATATGATTTCCAGGATTTGACCAAAAATTTGATTGTCTGTTGTGCTGTCTGTGCAGGTAATGCACTGTAATTTGGATGTCCTTGCAAAATATTGATCATCTCGTATTCTGAGGTGAAATATTTGATATCCAACTGTTTTTTAAAAATATAATTTGCATGATTGTATAGATTTTTTGATTTATGGGAGAACTGCATGAGGTTGAAATTTGCTTGCAACCAGATCCGCTCAGTTCTCTGAACCATATATTGAATATGCATTCTTAGTATTTGAATCCTTGGCACACTGCATTAAAAGTGAAAATAACGGAAAATTAGAAAATTGAAATACAATTTGTTTCATAGTTTTTATTAATCTTCAATTTCTAAGGATGATATGGATGAAGAAAAAATAGTGGAGGATAATAAAGAGATGGTAATAAATAAGCACATCAATGAAAGAATCTACTGGTTGAGAGTCTTGTTGATCTACTTCACTGCATTCTTAACAGCTGAACTCATGATTTCAATGAACTATCCCCTTCTTGTGGTGACTATTCTTTTTATTATCATGGTCTACGTTTTGAGGCATAATAACAATCGAGAAAATATCAAGTATGATGTTTTCCTGATCTTCAATTTCATATTAACCCTCGTGCTTATTGTTCTTGGTGATGTTTTATACTATGACCGAATTTCATTATTCACCATTCCTATCTCTGTTGGATATTCTCTTTTCACATTGACAGTGTATTATTCAGTCGAGAAGAATCTGCCTTCAGCCACCAACCTGGTTTGGAAATTTATCTTAGGTACCTCATTCTTTGTTATTGTTCCTTTTATTGCCTATGTGTTTGTCTTCACAATTGTCTGATAACCAATATATTCTCAAACAACCACACAGGAACTTCCATCTTTCCAGCAATCTGAAATAATATTAACAAAATCCATCTCTGAACTGATAATTGCAAATGATTGAATTGGATGGTGAAATACATGGGCCACCCTGGTACCATCCTTGATAATGTATGAGCTGCTGGTGACAGTTGATTTCTTCATGACAAGCTTTCCATTTTTGATATATTGACCAAACTTAGATTTGATCTCTGGTTTAATTTTTAATCCCTCATCAGTCAGAATCTCCACAATAGAGTTATCAAGACGGATTAATTCAGAATTAGGAATTGCCAGATTGATTCTGACCCCCTTTTCCAATGCCTGAAGCAGTGATTTGTACAGGGTATTTGGGCTTAATATTTGAATCACACTCTCAGATAAAATCAGATCTATCCGTGTCTTGGCCATTTTGATTAGCTTGATCAATTCACTTCCCAATTTGTCCTTAATAATGTATGAGGCCTCCTGTTTGACAGATTCCTCAGGTCTCCAAAGCTGAATTAGTAGATCAGATAATTCAGCAGTATCAGAGTTAAACCTATCAATCCTTATCTGTTCCTGATAATTGATTA
>DAOUUM010000249.1 GCA_030668165.1 Candidatus Heimdallarchaeota archaeon | reverse complement strand
GTTCTCACGGGTTAACATAGAGTCGTGAAGTCCTTCCATATGTGTACCACCTCTCGGGGAAGTAGCATAAGATATACCCAATCCAAATTTACCACGTGGTTCATGCATGGCAATCTCCATACCCTTGGTATGCATGGCAAAGGTATCATCTCCGATTTTCTCAGCCATTCTCATGGTTCCCTCGGCTAGTTCGTTTCCATATCCTTCTCGCATAGCAATTTTCTCAATAGCATCAATTATTGAATCCTGATCACTCCAGTTGATCTCAATACCCAAAGGTCCAGCCAATCCCTTTTCACTCGCCTCCATGGCAAATGCAATACTTACTCCAGCGGAAATGGTGTCCATTCCAAAATCATTACACATCTGATTGGCAAGTGCATTCATTTTTATCTCAGAATTTAGTAATAAGGATCCAAATGCTGCTGAGGTTTCATATTCCAGTGATGATCCATCACGTGTCAACTTCTTGGATTTGTATTCTCCCTCAATCACTCTTTTACAATATGTCAAACAGGATGCACAGGTTTCTGTATCAACTAGTAGACCACTTTCCTTCATAAATTGTCCAGAGATCTTATCAAAACCGTCAAATTGACCTTTGGAAAAATTCTTAGTGGGTAGAATACCCATACTGTTGAGATAGGGGATACCTCCTGAAGTTCCTAGGGCAAATGCCTCTTTCATGTTCATATCTTTAACAAGCCCATCTCGGTACTTCTTATTGATCTCCTTGAATTTGCCATCATCAGCAAGAGTAGCTCTTTCATTACTCTTTATAATTATACCTTTTAGTTTTTTGGAACCCATGACTGCACCTGGGCCTCCCCTGGCCGCTGCTCGGTTCTTATCATTTATCACTGCAGCATACCTGACAAGGTTTTCACCTGCCTGTCCGATTATTGCAGTTCTTGTTCGGTCTCCAAATTTATCCACAAAATGATCATGCATATTGAATACACCCTTTCCCCAGAACTCTGTTGCATCTTTGAGTTCAATATTACCATCAATCATTTCGAGATAAACGGGCTTATCTGATTGACCTCGGAATATAATCCCATCATATCCTGTTCCCTTGAGTGAAGCTGGGAAATAACCCCCACCATAAGCTTCGAGGACAAATTTTGATAGTGGAGATTTTGACATCACAACATATCTTGAGGATCCCATAACTGGAAAACCAGTTAATGGTCCCACCAAGAACAATAATGGGTTCTCAGATCCCAGTGGATCAGCTGAACCATCTGATGGTAATAGGTCCCATAGTAATCTGGCTCCCAGTCCCTTTCCTCCTAAATAATCTCTCGTGTACTCTTCAGGTACAGTAAAATCCTTGATTTCTCTTGTTGTCAAATCAACATCTAGTAATTTTCCAAAGTTTCCGGTCATATAGATTAAATCTGATCAGTAGAAAATAAGAATTGTGTATAAGATAAAAAATAATTATTAAATTAATATAATATTAAGAAGCAGAACTCATTTTGAGATCCTTCAGGGTCTTCATTGTGTCGTGTATTAGCTCTGAGATTGGTTGTGGTGATCCATGGGTTATGGAATTGATAATATTAGTGTTATCAATGACCTCTCTCAGAATCCTCTTTAACTTAGCCCTGTTATTCTCCTGATCAAGTATGAAGGTATCCTGTTCATTCAATTTTTCTAGATTCTCAGCAAATTTTCTTAATTGATTAATTGTGGATTCTGAAATATTACTTATGGAAACCAATTCTTTTATCACCTTAACCTCAACTACCATACTTGAATACGATCTTTCAATTAGTTGCTTAAATTTTGAAAGAATCAAGGAGAAGATATCATCTATACCCAATAAATTCTGATGTATTCTCTGATGAATATCATACCTGTCAAATTGAGAACTCATGGGTATACTCCTATAATTCCAAAAATATTTTTCAATATTAATTAAACTTCGTATTACCAGTTTTCTATTTTACAAATTTATATATAAATTTTGGAAACACTTGAGTGCATATCATTCACTCAAATATCTGTCATCAATATATTTTTTGAAATGATCAATGGTGAATTTCTCCCCGGTGATCTTTTCAACATGGTCTAGAGGGTCATAAAGAGCTCCTTTGGAATATACATTTTCCGAGAAATAATTATGTACTCCAGAATAATCACCCTGGGCAATGTTTGCCCTCCAATCAGGTATTGCCTTATCCATGTGATAATAGATCTGAGATCCAAGTAAATCACCCAGAAAATATCCCTGGAAGTAACCCCAGTAATAACTGTAGTAGTGCAGATCTTGAAGGATCCCCTTGGAATCATCTGGGACCTCAACACCGAGGTATTCCTCGTACTTCTCATTCCAGGCCTGTGGGAACTCATCAAAGCTGATCTTATCCTCGAATAATCCCTTTTCAATTTCAAATCTTATAATAATGTGCAGTCCGTAGGTGACTTCATCTGAACTCATTCTACTCCAGTGTGGTTTCACATTGGTAAAACCTCTGTAGAATTCATCAACTTCTATTCCTGACAATTTTTCACCAGTTCTGTGTTGCAATTTGGGATAGTAATACTCCCAGAATTCTTTGGATTTACCAATTTTATTCTCGGTGAATCTTGAAGCCATCTCAGCAATGCTTGGAAAACCATAACGATTGACAGGCTGGGTACCCCATTCAGGATTCTTGTGAAGGGAATGAAGACCATGACCAATCTCATGCTGCATAGAGCTTATGACAGTTGAATAGTTGCCAAATTTTACAGTTACACGGACATCATCCGGTCCACATCCGATCGTTAGGGGATGAGTAACCTCATCAATGCGTCCCCTGGTTTTGTAATCATATTGATATATATCCGCAATATCACGTGTGATATGCTCTTCAACCCTTCTTTCGAGTTGTGTGTTCAGGAATGAGTAATTGTTATCCTCACTCTTATCAATGATTTTTTTGAGTGTGGGGACTAGATAATTCTTAGATTCTTTGAATATAGAGGTTAGATTATCAACATTGAATCCAGCATCTCTCTCAGAAATCAATGCTGAGAATGGATCATCGATTCCCTTCTCTTTACCAATTATCCTGGCTCTATCTCTTACGAGACTGAATAACTGTCCAACATCAGCCTTGACAATTTGATAATTACTTTCCTTCTTGGCTTTCTTCCAGCTTGCATTTGTCTGATTTGCCTGTAATGCAAGTTTTTTGACAAGTTCTGAAGGAGTAGCAGTTGCAGTGATTAGTGATCTGTTAAGCAGCTCAATATTTCGCTTCTGTACCTCATCATAATCCTCTCTATGCAATTGCTTTTTTATCAAATCACCAAAATCTTTGTTCTGCCAGATATTGTGTACTCTTTGACTAATATATCCCAATTGCTTTCCCCGATATTCAACTCCCTTACTGGGTATCGTATGAGTTTCAAGATCCCATGCGAGCACTCCTCTCATATTCTCCAAGATTGAGATCTCATCATAATATTCCAGTACTTTTTCGTAATCCATAGAATGGTTAAAATAAAATCATTGATAATTGTTAGGGATAAACTAATCACAAAATAATATATTTTTTGAGATTATTAGATAGAACTGCTATCTTTTAATCTATAAGTAAAAGCATCATTGCTTGATCTCTAAGGGTGAAGAAAGCATACATTTTGTTTGATCATGAGTAAAATAGTATATACTGCCTATCTGTAGGTTCAGTAGTTTTTATACTGAATTCAATAAGCAATATTGTTCAGATAATGTCCCAAACTGAATTATTTATCGCTAAATAATTTTAGGCATTCAACACACACTATGGGTTCTGAGCATGCGAAAAATAAAAAAGTAGCCTAAAAGATTTTTGAGGAAATTGATTGGGTAGCGGTAACATCATCTTGCCAGGACGTCTGAAATTAGTAAATATCAGCGTTTGAATTAATGTATATACATTAAAGATGATATACCGCTCTGAGTATGAATAAAAGCGGTGTTCAAAACGCAACAGATTTAGACAAATATTGCGTCCTTAGTCTGCCAATATTAATAATATTTGAATTAAATGATCAACGTACATATTTTGTTGTACAAGGAGCTATGTACTAGATTGAGTAAAATACATAACTATTTTAATAAATAATGATTTAGATAGATTGAAACTATGACCGACAAACAAGAACTACGAAACGTATTGAAGAGACTTGATAGAGCTACCTTGTTCGAGGAAATCGTTGATTCATCACTCACAAAATTCCATGAGGATAGCTTGTGGTCATTGGATCTTGCCAATATAGAAATTGAAGAGCTTCCCGCAGATCTATTCAATAAATTAGGGGATCTAGAGGAACTATACATTATTAATAATAATCTAAAGACTCTTCCCGTTGGTATTTTTGACAAACTGGAGAATCTAACTATTTTGGATCTTTCTGATAATGAGATTGTGGATATTCCTGAGGGAGTTCTGGGAGTACTTAGTGGAGAATTGGAGGATCTTGATCTTGAGGGAAATAAATTACGTAAATTACCGGCTGACTTGGCTGAGCTGGTTAATCTGAAATCACTAGATTTCTCCAATAATGAAATTGATGGACTACCTGAGGGGTTATTTACTAATTTAAGTAGATTAAGCACTCTGGATCTTGATAAAAATCATTTGACAAAATTAACGAAGAAAATGATGGATGGATTGGCCAATCTAAATGCTCTGAATATCCATAATAATCATATATCAGTTATCGAGACTGATACATTTCACGATATGAGGAATCTTGAGGTATTATCCTTGTCGAAGAATGAATTGAAGGATTTCAATAATATAGAGTTTGAAGACCTCCCTAATCTGGTATATCTTGGACTTGGGGGAAATAAAATTGAGAAATTACCTGATAGTTTGGATGCAATGGTTAATCTTGAGACATTATCTCTATCATATAATCAGATCAAAACTTTTCCTCCAACACTGTTTAATGATATTTCAATGGTTACCAGACTTGATCTTGTAAATAATAAGCTAGAGTATATACCAGATGAGATCAACAAATTAACTAAATTAAAAATTCTAAATCTTGCTGGAAATGAGAAACTAGGTGATCTAGCTATAAACTATGAACATAGATCAGATATCATAGCAGCATTTCAACTTGATGAATGAAATTCTATATACAAAATTACTAAATAATTCTACTAGATCAATTCCAATT
>DAOUUM010000552.1 GCA_030668165.1 Candidatus Heimdallarchaeota archaeon | reverse complement strand
TGAATAAATATTTGAATTTAGAAGAATATCTGTAATTTAAGAAATTTTTATACTAGCTGTGTCACATATATTTTTTCAAATTATTAATATTGAGGTAGTTTTGCCATTAGTTTAAATTATAACTTGGAAATATGAGAAATTATAACATAAAAAAGATAGTGTAATACACTTTCACTCATAATTAAATCTGTCGGGTTATCTTTTTCAATCCTAATTTGATATTAAGCATAAATGTGTTAATACTGAATTTAATGGTTCTACCATAGTTCTGACCAACATCTTCGGAGATAATCGGGATATTCTCAGCTCTCAGCAGTTCTTTCACTTTTTGCACATTACGAGCACCGACATCCAGAGTAAGAGCTGTTGTTCCTGTTAACTCAAACATTCTTGCTCCACCGGCAATCTTTGCTTTGAGTCGGTCTCTACTGGCACCCTTGTTTAGAATCACTCTTATTGTCTCGGGTATTGCGGTATTTGCATATTTACCCAGAGCATTAGTCTTATCAGTGTTTAACTGTTCTGGTAACAATATATGAGCCATTGCACCAATCTGGATCACCTCATCATAGATTACAACAGCCACACATGAACCGAGCGCAAGTGCTTCTAGTTCATCTGAGCCACCACCTATGATAATATCGCCAATTCGAGCAGAGTAAACAGTCATGATAACACCTAGATCATTTCTTCCCAGCCCTCACCGTATAATCGGTTCATCAGCAATTTTAATCCCTCATCATTAGGAAGAATAAATATCTCTCCCTTAATTTTCCTGGAAGCTACCTCAGCATCTTCTGGATCGGTGAAAATATCACACTGAACCCTAAGAAAATGGGTGGTAGATCCAAGATCACGTCCAATCACCTCATCGATAATTGATCCAATCATATCGATTGATATCTGAGGTACACTAGGAAACCATTTACTCTCGGTAAATGAATTGATCGCAGAAATTACATGGAGCAGAAGAATGCTACCAGTCTCCTGGATAATTGACAATGAGATATCATCCAGTTCGGAAAGATTCTCTGGAGGTCTGTGTTCCTGTAAGATTTTGAGTAAATTCCTTGTTGATTCTACATCGAACAATAACATATAATTGAGCATAATATCATTTTCAATTGCATCAACCAAGACTGCAGTCATCACTGTCTCTGGATTTGCAGCGATAATCCCACTGGCCTCTTCTAGTTTGATAAGACTGACATTGGGGATTGACATATCCACACGTCGCTGGAGTAACTCACTCAACGCAGTTGCACTATGACCAACGCCAATATTGGCAATCTCTTGAAGAGCCTCGATATGCTCTTCAGAATATTTTGAACCAGAAAAATCAGTTATATCAAATGAAATACGCAGTCACTCACACAAATCAAATCAATAAAATTATTATTAATTATCCTTAACACAAGTAATCCTTCAATTTTAAAAACTATATGAAAGCAAGTTATATTTAGTTTCAATATCTTATTCTAAATTAAATTTACCTGTTTACTAGGTTTCTATCTCTGCTTCAATCTGGTCTGGATCTACAATTAGAGCCACCATATCATAGCCCAGGATAGTTGCACCTGAGAAGCCCTTAACTATTCCTGAGTAAACCTCATCAAGTTGCTTGGTCACAATCTCTCTTTGTTCTATCACATTATCGACCAGTATACCTATTCTTTTACCGGCTCGTTCCCATAGAATTACTTTTTCTCGGGAAATAGTTTTCAATCTTCGTTTTCTGACCGGTTCATCTACAACTTCAGGCTTAACCTCATTCAATTTGGGGGCACCCATGATGATTTTACCTAGATTAACAATACGCACATTGTATCCCTCCCAATAGATGTATTTGCCATCTTCCAAATCGACTACTGATGGATCATTTACACTGAATACTTTTTCAATATTCAGTAGGGGTATGCTGAATAGTTGGCTCTGTGTCTCCACTATCAGTGCATCAACAATTGCCAGGGTCT
>DAOUUM010000550.1 GCA_030668165.1 Candidatus Heimdallarchaeota archaeon | reverse complement strand
TGGTATTGGCCAATTTGCGTCGGATAGGTCCGATTCTAGAGGCGAAAATATATGCTATAATAAAATAGATGATAAAAGTAACAATCACAGTAATTGTCAATTGATTGGTTAGAATTGTTGATAGGTAGTAGATGGTAAATGCAATGGAGAAGAATGATTGTAAGACAAACCGCATAGATGGCATAATTCCCTGTCTAAGTTGAGAGATCTCAGTCATTCCCATGGCCAGTAATTTGCTACTGTTATTCTCATCATGAAAAGTAAGTGAGTGATCCTGTATACTATCAAAATATTCCTGGCGGATATCCCTCTCATATGCAAATGCTGTGATTGCAAATGCATAATTGGATATGAAAGATGTGCCATAACTCAGAGCACCAACACCTATCAATTGCAATCCTATGATGGTAAACTGTGAACTGAATCCGTTTGATATGAGCTCATCAAGGGCCATACCAATAAAAATAGCTGGTGCCATCCTTAATACAGATGAAATTATATTGAACAAAATTGAGAGCGTCAATAACCATGGATTCTTCCAGAAAAAAGATAGATACAGCATTGTTCCAGATCTGTACTTTGTCTTCTTTGATAATGTGATATTATCTAAAGAATCCATCCCCATGTTGGCGTTAGATGCTCGACTCATTTTAACTACAAAAATTCAGTATAGTTTAATTAGATAAGTATAATGTTATTGGGAATTTTTAATGGAGTTATTGGATATATTTTTCTTATTAATCATGGTTTGTCCAGTATACCTTGTTTGGGACGATAAATCGCTCCATCTCTGAGTAATTGATCAACTGCACCACGAACATATTCCATGTCTAGATTCTCATTCTCAGCCTCTGTATACAGATCTTTTTCATCAAATGGGCCTCCTGCCTGTCTGTGCAGAATCTCAATCAGGGTTAGTAATTTATTGAGACGGTTGCGTTTGCTATGAGTTTGACCGCTGTAAAATGCATCAATATCTGATACTCCTGTTTCAGGATCAATGGCAATTTGGCTCAAACTGAATTTGACCAGCTCAATTGCCCTCTGAGCATCTTGTTTGGTTACCGTGTTTCTCAATGCAGCTCTGGCTCTTCCCTCTGATAATCTGATGATCCCCTCCAGCTGTCTTGCGGTTATGGTGACTCGATTACCCCTGGATTTATCGGTATTATCCTTGGCTTTTCCATAAGTTGATCTCATTCCAACATAAAAATTCTCGATTAATTCTGTTGCCTCCTCAGTTAATACAGGGTCGAAATTCTGTTTTGCATATGTTATGTATTTCTTTAATTGTTCCTGATTCAGGGGTGGTTTGGTCACTCCGGTATTTCCATGGAATCTGTGTAGATTAAGGATATGGGTGGCAATTACTGTATCACTATCCTCTTGGGGTACATCCCTGAGGATGAATACCAGATCAAACCTGGATAGAATTGCAGGTGAGAGGTTAACATTCTCGGCAAATGTTCTATGAGGTTCATATCTACCATGTTTTGGATTTGCAGCGGCAAAAACACCAGTTCTTGCATTTAATGTGGCCACAATTCCTGCCTTTGCAACACTGACAGTGTGTTGCTCCATTGTTTCATGAATGGCAGATCTATCATTCTCATTCATCTTATCAAATTCGTCAATAAGGCAGACACCACGATCTGCAAGCACCAGTGCCCCGGCTTCAAGAGTAATCTCTCCTGTATCTGGGTCCCTGATTATTGCTGCGGTTAGACCAGCTGCTGAACTTCCCTTTCCGGAGGTATATATTCCACGAGGTGCAATACCCTGTATGTACCTCAGTAGCTGTGATTTTGCGACACCGGGATCTCCCACCAGTAAGATATTAGGCTGCCCCCTTGTTGTGAACCCATCGGGAAATACCTTGTTAACACCTGCAAATAGTAGTAGCATGGATGCTTCTTTGACCTCATTTAGTCCATAAATTGCAGGAGCAATAGATTCAACTATTCTCTCATGTATTTTGGGATCCTGGGCCATGTCAAGGAATTTTTTCTCTT
>DAOUUM010000577.1 GCA_030668165.1 Candidatus Heimdallarchaeota archaeon | reverse complement strand
GTGATGGTATATATCTCTTTGATGCATCCCACAACAATACTATCTACTCTAATATGCTGATCTCGAATGCAATGCATGGAATTGAGCTGGCTAATGGCAATATCAAGGCCAATAATAGTATCATTGCCAATCTCATCAGCGAAAATACCTACTATGGTGCATTTATAAGAGATTCCGAGGCTAATCAACTGATAAGAAACGATTTCATTGATAACAATCCTGATGGAATGGTTAGTTATGGTACTGCACAGGCTATTGAGGACGGGTTAACCCAGGTCAATGATTTTGAGTACAATTACTGGAATGACTGGAATACTCCTGATGACAATAATGATGGAATTGTGGATCTCCCATATAATCTAGATGGAGGAGGTGCAGATTCATATCCGGTACAAGTACCTTATAGTCCACCAAGCATATCCAGTCCTAAAGATGTGCAATATGATGAAATAACCACGGGTAACACTATCATTTGGGCAGTTGAGATCCCGTATCTGGGTACATTTGATATTACACTAGGAGGTGCACCCCATCTCAGTGATAAAGGATGGATAAGTGGTAATATCTCCCTGAATATTGATGGACTAGATCTTGGTGAACATGAATTTGTGATTAACATATGCGATGTATACAGTAATATTGACACATCAACTGTTAAGGTTACAGTATACGAGACAGTTCTTCCAATAGTGAGTTCACCAGATGATTTTCAGTATAAGGAGGGCACTGAGTGGATTTATCTCGTTTGGGAGCTGGGAGATGCTCATCCTGGGGTATATAATGTAACACTTGAAGGGGATTTGTTTACTAATAGCACCTCATGGATAAATGGCAGCGTGACCGTTAGAATCGATGGATTGTCTCTTGGAGCACATAATTTCACTATTCACATATTCGATGCCTTTGACAATGAGATAATGGATACGGTGCTAGTAACTGTGATAGATGATGAAAGCATAGTTACCACCATCACTGAAACCACCACACTCAACTTGCCGAGTGAAACCTCTACAACAGAATCTGGTCTATTGGACTTTCCGCAATTTTCCTTTGTTCTGTGTCTGATCTGTATACCAATAGTGGCTAAAAGGAGAGCTTATAGAAAAAATAAACCCACTCATAGTAACTAGATAAATCAGGTAACTATCAAGATTATGCCGAGTATAACTTCTCTGTACCCGCATGATGGAACTCATAGGATCTCATTTGATAATCCAGAAATTTCAGTAATTTAATTATATCTTCCCTTCAGAAATTAATTTCAATCTGTGATCCTCCCATTTCTCAAAAATCTTGGGATACTCCTCAATGAAGAAATCATAGAAATAAATCATCTCACTCATTACCCTCTTTCTCTCACTCTCCACTTTATTTAACTGATATGCCTCTGAGATTAAATTTTTGAATGTT
>DAOUUM010000091.1 GCA_030668165.1 Candidatus Heimdallarchaeota archaeon | reverse complement strand
GAGGTGGCTGTTATACCCACATGATAAGGTAAATTATTTTCTTCACATGCTCTTATGAGAGCCGAAGTGACCATGCGTGAGGCAACGGCCGGATATTCTGGTATGACATAGTGTTTACTAGTGTCCTCAAGACGTACTGCAGCCTCAGATATGATTAATTCACCTATCTCAATATCAGGTCGAAGTGTTCCTGAAGATCCCACTCGGATAATATTATTGACTCCCACATTTTTAAGTTCTGTAATTGCAATCTCAACTGCAGGTGGTCCAATACCTGAGGAGACGGTAGAGATATCAGTTCCCTTGTACTGACCTGAATACGATACATACTGCCTGTAATCGGCAATTTTCTCAGAATTATCCCATTGTTCAATAATTCTAGCTACTCTTTTTGGATCCCCAGGAAGTAATACAACATCAGACAGGTCACCTGGTTTGACTTTCAGATGATATTGTGTACCATCATCAGTCTCAACATGTTCTGCATTTTTTGCCGTGTACGTACCTTTTTTAGCCATGAACCATTATCCATCAAATGAAAATTAATACTTTAGGTCATGTTACACATCTGATCTCAATTAATAATGGAATTGTTACATTTATTATATCAAATAATTATAGAATATAACATTAGAGAATTCAATTCAGGTTATCAAAATTATATTATAACAAGCTAATGAGTAATTAATTCAAGGGTATATCGAATAATCTATAACACAACTATTCTTTGAAAATTTATGACACTTGATTTGCTTGAAATTGATAGCATCAAATTTGGATTTGAGGATCTTGATGTGATTGATGGTTTGTCGATGAAGATTAAATCAGGTGAGGTTCAAGCACTTTTGGGACCAAATGGAGTCGGTAAGACAGTATTCAACAGATTGCTAAGTCTGATAATTCAACCCGAATCTGGTGAGATTCGCTGGGATGGAAAGGTGGTATCTCCTATTGCCAACGGCAAAAATGTGGAGATAATAAGGAAAATTGGTTATTTATGGCAACATCCAATATTCATTTCATCCAATTTATGGAAAAATATTGAGTATCCATTATTACTACGAGATATGCCAAAAGAAAAAAGAAAAGCAATGGTTGATAAACAGATCAAAGAATTCAGACTCGAGGAATTCCAATACAAAAAACCATTTCAGCTATCCATCGGAACTCTACAGAGAGCCGCATTGGCAAGAACTCTTATCACCAATCCACAATTGGTTATTCTGGATGAACCAGCTGCCTCTTTGGATATGGCCACAATAAAATGGCTTGAGCAATACATCAGGGATTATTCCAAGGAATTTAAACCTGTAATAATTTGGACCACCCATGATCAGTTCCAGGCAAGAAGAGTTGCTAAAACCGTTAATATTCTGATGGATGGAACTGTTGAGAGTGGTGATATCGATATTCTTGCAGAACAGGGATCACAGAAAGTAAAGAATTATCTTCAAGGAAAACTGGTTGCTTAGCGAATTTCAATTATTAATATTTAATTAACCTAGAGCTTATATTCTAGTTAATCAGTATTGATCTATGAATTACAAAAAAGAAATGGAATTAAACAGAGTTGATAAAGATCATTTCATGAGGACCTCTCCTCACTCTCCCCTAAGTGAAAAGCTCAAGAAAGAATTCATCAATCTAAGCTATTTTGAGGTTGATGAGAACTATAAATTTGAGTTGGAATTGCAGAAAAATGAGGTACAGGAGACAATTGAGATGGAAACATCAACTGGAGGGATACAGTATTATAATAAATTGGGAATTTTGCAATTTGAACATCCTGAGAGCAAAGAACAGACTAAAATTAACATTTATCAAAATGTGGAAAATCCCGATTACTTCTTTGTACCATTCAGAGATAAAACATCTGATGAGGGGATCACCTATGGTGCAGGAAGATATCTTGAGTTACATAAACTGGATGAGAATAGATTCGAACTGGATTTTAACAAGGCCTACAGCCCTTTTTGTGCATATTCTGACATGTTCACCTGTCCACTTCCACCATTTGAAAACTGGTTAGAAGTACCCATAAATGCTGGTGAGAAGGCATTCTCACTCAAAGATCAATAGAAAAATATATACGATAATCAATTATTTACCTTAATTTTTCCCTGGTACATCTGCCAAGCATACTTTGGTTTGAAGCCCAGCGACATATTTATTCCCAGCATACCCTCATTGGATGCAGCGTTTTCTGTATAGAGATACTCAAAGTCAGGATGATTTTCCATATAATATTTCAAGATTTTTATTTTCAGGTAAGTAGCCATACCCTGTCGATGATACGCCTTTCTCACTCCTGTTAACCCAGTTCCGACATCCCTTACCGGGGGATCATTGGCAAAATAAGTACCTGACATTGCTAGAATCCTGTCATCATCATATAGATAAAATGTTCTTGCGTTCCAGATTTCAGAGGATTTTAAGGTGTTTTCTGCCCATCTCCTCGCATCAACTATTGTCATTACCTCTGGTACCCATTCAATATCCTCCAAGGGGAGAAGTGCCTCAATCTCAGTGCTGAAATCCGCAGATTCAATTGCGAAATTATCATCACTTAATACTTTATTTGCCCATTCTACTCCATCAAAACTAACCAGGGTGTATTTTGAAAATTTAGATTCTAATTTGTCAAAACTTGAATTAACAAAATCCCAGTTGATTGCATCTTTATACAACCTGCTTACCTTTTCATTCAATTTTGGAGTCAGTCCTTTGGTTTCCAGAAATTTTGGTCCATCTTCACCATCAATGGGAAATAATCCACTATAAAATGTTAATCTGTTTTCAGTTTTGCCAAATTCAACAAGTTTCTCAAATAAAATTGTCCCCAGACCTTTTTTACGATACTCTGGAAGAACAAATACATATATCCATAGTTGATCTGGATTTTTATCGTCTTCTCTTTTTATGTAATTTGCGTGTGCATTTCCAATTATATCTTGATTCTTAATCATAAAATATTGCCGTTGGATTTTATCCTTATTGGGTTTAATTTTCGCTTCTTTTAATAGAAAATTACGACTTCTCAATGGATCATCCCTTAAAGAACAACCATGTCTCTTCTCAATATAGTTAATATATTTTTCCAAGAGATCATCCTCCATCTCATGGGGTTGTGTAGTGATGTATGTTATCGATTCCATAAATAGTGATGCCATGATTTCATATTAAGAAGATTTGGTTTAAGATTAAATGTATATCTTAGAATATGTTGACAAGTTTTCTAAATAACTTGAAAATCCCTAGATTAGTGGTCATTAGATCTCAGTTGAATTACCGACATAATTGATGTTAGTGAGAAACTGATAGTGATCAAGATTATTCCCAATGCCAGAGCACCAGGATTATTACCCTTGGATATCTCTGTTATAATTGCTGTCGTCAAAACTCTGGTGTAATGGCGGATGTTACCCCCAACAATTATGATTGCCCCAACTTCAGAGAATGCCCTCCCCAGAGCAAGTATCATCCCAACCATAATTCCGGATCTAGCCTCTTTCAATATCTGTGCGTTGATTTGTGAGGAGGTAGCACCCATTGATTCGAGTGCTTCGGGTAGATTATTGGGTATTGCTCTGATTGTAGATCTAGTCACACCAATAATAATGGGTAGTGTGAGGATAAACTGAGCGATAATCATTGCCAAGGGAGTAAACAGTATTTGCAGGACACCTAATGCTCCCTGCCTGCTCAGAAGTAAATAAACTATTAATCCCACAAATACTGGTGGTAGTCCCATTCCTGTATTTATCAGAGCCACAAGTATAAAATTCTGTTTTTTTCTTTTACCAAGGTAAACTCCAATTTGTATGCCAATTATTGATGATAATATGACTGCAGTTATTGAGATGAACAGAGATAATCCAGCAATTTGCCAGATCTCCGATGATCTTAACAATAGCATCATACTTTCAAATAGATCTTCACCCAATGCCATATTAGTCACCTAACTCATCTATTGGAGTGAACAAAACTGTCTCATAAACCTGATAATTCCTGACCAATTCCACCGTTGAGGGTAAAGTCAGAAAAATTAGAAATTCCATAGCTCCTTCTTGATTAACCTCTGGATACTTCTCTGGAGATACCAGTGCATAACTGTAGGGATTGAACAATATCTCATCTCCACCATAGAGTTCTATCAAATCCAACCCTGTGGTGGCATTTACCTGGGTATATGTGCCCAGATCTGAGAGTGTGTATGCAAAATTCTCGTTGGATACCTGAAGAGTGGCTGTCATACCAGTACCAGTTTCCTTGTACCAAGTATTGCTTATATCCGGGCTGTAACTGGTATTTTCCCATATGGACAATTCCTTTATATGAGTGCCTGAATTATCCCCTCTTGAGTAGAATTCTGCTAGTCCCAACTCCCCTGCTTCATATATTTTTGAAAATACCTCACTGGCCGAATTTGATTGTGAGATTTTAGCAGGATCACTTTCGGGACCCACTATTATGAAATAATTGAACCATAGTGTAGTGTGATTTATTCCAAATCCCGCGTCAACAAAATCCTGTTCCAAATCGGGAGCATGGACCAGTATGGCATCAACCTCTCCATCATAGGCCAAACCCAGTGCTATACCTGTACCTCTTGGAATTACCATGATCTCATAATCTGAGATCTCATAGAATTCATTAATCAGCATATCTAAAAGACCAGTGTTCTCAACTGATGTTGTTGTGGCCAGCATTACCACCTTTTCATTTTCGATGTTCCGATAAATTGTGCAACCTGTTGCGGCAATTAAAATAATAACAATGGTAATTACGGCGTATTTGGGTTGCTTGAGGGCTATCAAGTTATCACCTATTAAAACTGAATTTTCCAGTCAAAAGAGCCAATCCCAGGGTTAACATACCAACCGAGCCAATATCGCCAGCAGGCACCTGAACAACCTCATCTCCCTTTGATATATCCTTTCTGCTCAGACCAGGATCATTTCCACCAAAGACAGCTATCCATCGCTTACCCTCGATACCCTTAATGAATTCTGAATCAAGATTCTTTTCACCATATGGTGGTGGAGTGACCAGAATTGTAAGATCAGGGCTGAATAATTCCTGGAGGTCGGAAATATCTCCTAGTGCCATAAAATTCAATCCTGCCTTCAATGCCAATTTTTGAGCTCCTGGAACACCTGTCTGGGCAGCTGATCCCTGTGCATTGGTTATAATTACAGTCTTATACCCCATACCTGATGCGATTTTAACAAAATCATTACATGTTTTGGATGAATTTACATTATGAAGACAAATGATTGGAAATACATTACTCATAATTGATTGGATTGAATTATAATTTTAAGCAAGCTGATCTAGTTTCAGTCAGAAAACAATTTTGAAAAATTAATATAAATAAATCAGACAACTTCTCCTCTGCTGAAGAGTTGAATAATATTAACCAGTACTGATAACAAGGCCAAAAAACCAATAATGAAAAATTACAATTGAATAGTAAAAGCTCTATTTTGTCTTAATATTGAATATTGATGCTAATTTGGATAATTAATATTTTGATTATTTATTTATTTTTTGGGTAAAATTACTTTTCCACCGGCTTTCTCAACCTTGGAGACTGCTCTATCAGTTGCCTGACTAACAGTAATTTCCAGCTTGCGGGTTACATTACCCTGGGCTAGTAACTTGGTGACACCCATCTCTGTTAGATTAATGAAGTAGGTATCATTCTCCAGCTTGACCTTTTCAGCTGATACAAGAGTATCAACACTCTGATCGAGTTGAGATACATTGACGGTTTCATACTTATCCTGGAACTCTTGTGGTCTCTTAAAACCGTACTTTCCGAGTGGTTTGACTCCCGCTTCCTTGGCCCTAATGATGGTTCTAATCCAATGGTGTTGTGTCAGACCAGCATTACCTCGGCCACCTCTCATTCCTGCTTCTTTGTGATCCTTTTGTTTACCCCAGCCATGTGACCTGGAACCTCTTTGACGTCTTACTTTTCTTTTTGCTCGTACAACCATAATTATCACCTATGTCATTCGAGCAAAGAGATCATTAATTGTCTCTCCTCGATATCCTAGATCTCCTTTCTTGGTTATTGGGTACTTCAGACTCTTGAATCCCTTTCGTGGGGGATTTAATCTGAACACAGGTCGAAACTCAGGGATATCACTCAATACGATCTCTCCTTTGGCAATTGCCTTGGCCAGTTGCTTGATGGTTGCGTACTTGGTATTTTCCTTCACAAATTTATTTGTTATTGGTTTTCTACCAGTTAATTCACCACGCTTGACGAGCAAATGCTCAATGGTATCTGCACTGATCTCTCCGAAAGTAGCCCAATCCTTGATCTTGAATAACATTCCATCAAGGGCTTCATTACTCTGGAAAATTGCTGCATGATTTGGTTTGTGTAATCGCATTAGCTTCAGAGTGTGCTCCACATTGTAGTTTGTACCTGCTCTTCCTCTTAAACGAATAATTCCTATTACCTTACTCATAACAATCACATCTTCCATTCAGTTGGAGGCACCACATTGTATGTGGCTTTCAGAGCCTCAAATGTTGCTTTCGCATAGTTTGAGGTTGTTCTCGTATCTCCATGAGTCTTGCTGTACACATCTTTAATACCTGCAAGTTCGAGTACCTTCTTGGCAACATTACCTGCTACCAAACCAGTTCCCTTAGGGGCAGGCATTAATTGAACCTTGACTGATCCAGTTCTTCCAATGGTTTTGAAGGGCACTGAGTGAGATGCATCACACCTACATTCCCAGGATCCACAACCTCTTCTTACTGGGGCAATATTCAATTTGGCCAGTGTTATTCCATGTCGGATAGCGGGACCAATCTCTTTTAATTTGGCTTGACCGATACCAATGTAACTATCTTTGTTACCAACGACAATTGTTGCTTGAAATCTTCTCTTTCTTCCAGCAGAACTCATCTTCTGGACTAAATTAATCTCTATTACTTCGTCTATTAGGCCGGGTAAAAGTGAGTCTACGATTTCATATTCTTGTATTCGAGCTCCTCGCTGAAATATCTCATCAATTGATGTGATTCTTCCTTCTTGAACTTCGACACCTAGTCGAGTTCGGGGAGTCCATTCATTCAAATCTTGTGACATTTTCTTATTTCCTCCTAATATTCCTTGTCAATGGCAGTGACAACTTTCTTGACAAGAGCATCTAATTTGGTAGGATCTACCTTGTTACTGCTATACATACTGTATGTTGTCTTGTAAAGATCTTTATCATCTTCTTTGAGCCATTGAGCCTTCTTCTTGATGTGTCCACCCTTGAAAATCTCTTCCTCGGGGAAGATTGATTCATTAACTGGTACATCAACACCTGCATCCACTACTCCTTTGAGTGCAGAATAAATTCTACCACCATAGGAATTGACCTGTAATCCCAGATCAAGGATGCCCTCGGTTATTCCGGCCTTTATAGCCTTCTTTCCTGCCAGATATCCAGCAAGATAAGCTGCTGGTATGTTACCTCCGGTGATATTCCAACCGAAAGCAATGAGATGTCCGCTAGTACTACCAGATAGGGTAATATCTCCATCAGGTTTGGCCTCAATAAATTGAATTGCCACATGTTTGGTAGATTTACGGATTACAACTCTTAATTTTCCGGATTTAAGCATATCTCGTCTCTTGTAGTAGTTAGTTCTACCTTGTCGACGTCTCTTTAATTTAACTCTATAACGTGGTCCATTTCCCATATTATTTCATCTCCGGAATTCTCTTCTCAGTCAATCCACTCTCTCTGATGTGGTTTGATAGGTATCTCACACTTCTGAATAAGTTACCCTTGGCCTGCCTGTACAGTACCCTGTAGCTGGAAGCTGTGATGTAACCTTCATCTCTAAGGCTTGCAAGATATTTTCTCTGCAGTCTGATCTTGTTTATCCATACAGTCTTGCCGTTAAAACGTGCATTTGCTGTACCTTTACGTCGACCAGGTCCCGCTCTCTGACCTCTCTTCTTACGATGGGCCAGTGCACGGGCACGACCTCTGCTGGTACCTACAATTTTTCTCGCCTTGATGGCACCACCACTGATCAAATTCTTGATATCGTCACGAGTGATTGCACTTGAAACCTGTGAATCCCTTTCAGGGTCTATCCAGACACCAGTGGCACCACGTTTCAATACTTTTCCAGCTAGTGCACGCTGTCCTCTTAGATTTGTCATTCGTCTGCATCCTCCACAGCTAGCTCCTCGTCATCAACAAGGGCAAGATCATCAAAATCATCCTCAGCAATGTCCTCATCCAGGTCGAATTCATCATCGAGTCCGAAGTCGGTCCTCTTGATCTGGGGATTGATAATATAGATTTCGTTCTCTTCAGCATAGTTGATCATGTTAAGTCTCTTGCGGGATCCTACTGCAGCTCCAAGTTGTGCAACCTGGGATTCAGTGTTTATTGCCTCCAGTTCATTTAGGTTCTCAACTCTGACAACTTCTTTACCGGAAGGATGTAATCCTCGCACAGCCTTTGGTTTTCGGTAACCCATGTTAGGCGACTTACGCTTACCTTTAAGCTTGTGTCTCATTTTTGAGTCTATGCCTTTGGGGGCCCGCCAAGACGTCTGGATGCGTTTTAGACGGAAGTAGTTCTCTCTCTTCCAGCTTGGCATCCTTTTCTTCATACGCTTTCTAATTCTGAGTAATCGATTTTTATCGTTTTCGCTCATAGTCTTCACCTCATTGTTTGTACGTTTCAAGGGAAACGAAGAGAAACAATGGATAATGTGAACCACCGCAGCAGTTCTACAGATTCTGAATTCAATCTGAGTTATTTAAATTGGATTATTGTTACGCGACTTATACTGGATTGCTAGTGAAGATCACAAATCATATCCTATTGTATATTCATAACGTTTTATTATTTGAGTTTTCTTCTTAAAAT
>DAOUUM010000213.1 GCA_030668165.1 Candidatus Heimdallarchaeota archaeon | reverse complement strand
TTGAAAGACTTGGAGAGTCTGGGAGCAAAAATTGAGGTTGTATAGTTGGATAGAATAGGTAAAGAATATAGTATAACATTACTAGGATCCTCTCATGGTAAACTGGTCGGAGTGATAGTTGAGGGCGTTCCCGCAGGAACTGAACTTGATGTTGAACTGATTAATATGGAGCTTCACAGAAGAAGGCCAGGACAGTCCAGGATAACTACAGAGAGAATTGAGAGTGACAGTGTAATTGTTGAGACCGGGATTATTGATGGTAAAGCCACTGGTGAACCGATCCTAGCATTTGTGAAAAATAAGGATGTGGACTCAAGCTATTATGATTCGATCAAAAATACTCCCAGACCAGGTCATGCAGATTTCACAAATCGTGTAAAATACAAGGACCACCATGATCATAGAGGAGGAGGCAGAGCATCAGGTAGGATGACAGTTGGATTGGTAATAGCTGGGGCCATAGCTAAACAGATGCTGAGGAAACTTGGTATTGAAGTATACTCATACACAAAATCCATTGCTCAACTTGTAGCTAGACCAATTAATATCACAGAGGAATTTATCTACTCTGATAAAAATTTGGTCAGAGTTCCGGATGAGAATTTAATTGAACCCTTTATCGATTATGTAACCAAGGTAAAGGAAGAGGGAGATAGCTGTGGTGGAATTGTGGAATGCCAGATATTAGGCTTACCCGTGGGAGTTGGAGAGCCATGGTTTGATTCCATAGAATCCAAATTATCACATATCATCTTCTCCATACCAGCGGTCAAGGGTGTAGAATTTGGTTCCGGTTTTGCAGCTTCTAAAATGAAGGGAAGTGAGCATAACGATGAATTCACATTGGATGAGGAAGGCAAGATAGTTACTGAGACCAACAATGCAGGGGGCATACTTGGAGGGCTTTCCAATGGAATGCCAGTGATTTTCAGAACTGTTTTCAAACCTACATCAAGTATCAAAAAAGAACAGAAAACTGTGGATATAAAGAATAAAACAGATGTCTCATTCAAAATGGAGGGGCGTCATGACCCTTGTATAGTGCCAAGAGCGGTTCCAGTTGTTTCAAATGCTGCTGCGTGTGTGATACTAGATTTAATCCTAAGTGGAGGATATTACCAAATTGAATAAAAATAAAACCTGTGCCATTCTTGGTGCATCGGGACTTATAGGACAACAATTCATCAGGATGTTGTATGATCACCCGTCATATCAGATACACTCACTTTATACCTCCTCAAATTCAGAGGGTAAAACTGTGAGTGAGGTCTGGGCACTTCCTGACTTTCAGACTCCTTTTGGAGTAAAAGATACAACTTTCAAAAATATCAATGGACTGTATGAAATTGATGAGTTCGATTTTGATATTGTCTTTTCCGCACTACCTTCATCTGTTGCCCTACCAATTGAAGAATATCTCAGATCCAAAGGGATGGCTGTTTTTTCCAATTCATCAGCCTATCGTATGGATCCAGAAGTACCGATAATGATACCGGAGATCAATCCTGATACATTGGAGCTTGTTAAAAATCAGAAGATAAAGTACAATGGTGGTTTTATAGTGACCAGTTCTAATTGCAGTGTAACAGGAGCTGCAATTTACCTCAATGAATTATTAAAAATTCATAAAATAGATACTGCAATTATCACCACATATCAGGCTCTTTCAGGAGCAGGAGCCAAAGGAGTCAGTGCGGTTCAGGGCATGGGAAACGTGATTCCTTTTATCAATGGTGAGGAAGAAAAAATAATTGTTGAAGCCAAGAAAATTCTTGGGAGCGTCATGGATGGTAGAATAATAGATAAGGATATCAATATCATCACCACCTGCGCTCGTGTCTCAGTAATTGATGGACATTTAGAATCAATCAATGCAAGAACCTTGGAACAGGTAGATATTGATGTTCTTTTCAAGCAATTGCGTGCAATCAATTCACCGTTAGAACACCCCCATCATATTGCTCCATCCAAGCATCTGATAGTTAGATCTGAAAAAGATAGACCACAACCACGGATTGATTTGTATGCAGGAAGTCCAGATTGGTCTGCAAAGGGAATGGCCGTCACAGTTGGAAGGATAAGGAAACAATCCTTTGATGATGAGACATGGATAAATGCATTCGTGCTGGTTCACAATACAATCAGAGGTGGAGCTGGTGGATCTATTCTGAATGCAGAATTCATTGAAAATCATGATATGTTATGAGGTCTTAATATGATTGAGGTATACAAATTTGGGGGGACATGTCTTAAAAATAAAGAGACAATCACCCAGGTATCAGAATTGATACAGAATTATATTGAAACTGATGATAGTAGATTGGTTGTGACCGTATCCGCTAGTATGGGGATTACAAGACAAATTGATTCAAGGATTTCTCCATTCATGTCAGCGGAGGAGGTCAATAGCCTAATGGATATGCTAAGAGAGCATCATACAAATTTATTGAAATCCAGTTCAGAAGATATAATTAACAGAATAAATGAAGAATTAAACCGATTGAAGAAATTAATCTATGGAATAATTTATCTGGAAGAGATAAAACCGGAGGTTCACGACTTAATTCTGTCATTTGGGGAGAGAATCATGGTACTTGTACTTCAAAACTATTTGGAAGAGACAGGTGTCTCAAATAAAATAATATATCCTGAAGAATTTGTTCTAACCAATGATATCTTCAAGTCATCAAGTATATTATTGGAAGAAACCAATGTGTTGGGAAGTCCTATCATTCAAAATAAACTTGAAGATAATAAAGTCCTAATTATACCCGGATTCTACGGTAAATCCAAAACAGGAAAAATTAATCTGCTTGGAAAATCAGGAACTGATTATACCGGAGCTGTTCTAGCATACTTATCAAATGCAGTAAATTATACAATCTGGAAAGATGTCCTTGGTTTTATGACTGCGGATCCAAAAATGGTTGAAAATGCATCGACAATTGAAAATCTAAGCTATGATGAGGCTGAGGAATTATCATTCTATGGTGCTACATTGATCCATGATAAGGTAATTAATATCATAAAAAAGAAGAGGATAAAGCTCTTTATCAGACATTTGTTTCAATTGGATAAGGTAACAACGATCCACGAAGAGACATTAACTGCTCCTGGAATAAAATCAATTTCTCACATACCCAGTGTTATCTATCTATCCATCGGGAAGGACGATATATTATCAAACAATGAAATCCAAAAATTAATACTCGAAAGACTCAATAAAACTGATATCAAGTTACTCTCATTCTATATATCAGGAACCTCAATTTCATTAATATTTACAGATTCATATTTTGAATCCATTTCGAATATATTGGACGAATTAGGTATATCGACTGAATCAAGATTTGCACAACATTTGAGCTATATTGTACTTGTTGGTCAAATATCCCCAGTAATCATCTCAGAAATAACTAATCAACTATCCTCTTGTATTGAAGATCTTCACATATCAAAAAATATGATTAGAATATTGGTTAAGAATATAGAGCTTCAAGAAGCACTGGAGTACCTACATACTTTGATCTAAAAATAGTGAAATATCGATCAGTTACTTTAGAATCTCTTTAATTTGTTCAATTTGAATACAAATTGTGTTAGATGAAATCTTGGAGAGGGCTAGGGAAATAGAGCATATTGCGAATTATACTTCCATTCTTACATCAAGAACCCTGAATGAAATGACTGGTTGTGATGTGTATATCAAGTGTGAAAATTTTCAGAGAGGTGGTGCTTTCAAATTCAGGGGTGCCTACAATGCAATAAGTCAATTAACAGACGAAGAAAAGGACCGTGGAATTATCACCCATTCTTCTGGCAATCACGCACAAGCCGTAGCCTATGTTGGTAAGATCAGTGGGATTAAAACCACTATAGTCATGCCAGACAATGCACCTGATGTAAAAGTGGATGCTACACGAGGATATGGAGCAGAGATTGTCTTCAGCGAGGCAACAATAGAGAGTAGGGAGAATGCTTGCAATAAATTGATTGATGAACATGGTTACACTTTAATCCATCCCTATGATAATCTTAATGTAATTATTGGTGCAGCAACTGCATCTGTTGAATTGATCTCAGAGACAGGCCCTCTTGATTACATAATTGCCCCGATTGGTGGTGGAGGCTTAATTTCTGGTACATCATCATATGCAAAACTTTCTGGAAAAGTCAAATATGTGATAGGTGCTGAACCTGAACTTGCAAATGATGCATATTTATCATTCAAAAAGGGGGAGATACAGCCTCAGCAAACACCTGTAACCATTGCTGACGGATTGAGAACGATGCTGTCGCCGCTAACATTTAGTTTTATCAAAGAACATGTAGATGAGATCATTACTGTTTCAGAAACAGAGATTGTAGAGGCCATGAAATTCTTATGGGAGAGGATGAAAATTGTGATCGAGCCCTCCAGTGCCACTGTGTTGTCTGCATTGATCAAAGGATTGAGTGATGGTCAAATTAAAACTGATAGCAAAATTGGATTGATTATTTCTGGAGGTAATGTGGACCTAGAAGGATTTTTTGATAATATCAAAAAACAGATCGTGAAGAATTAGAATTGAATATGTTTCTTCCTTCTGTTACGTTTGAATAATTCAAGTGATACTATGGGAATACTAGCAAAGAAAATTGCAACTAAAATGTCTAATAGATTTAGAGGCATAAAATCAATAGCAATGCCAAGATCTCTCAATTTTAGTTGAAGGGTATTGTTGTAAAGTACAAATAAGTGAAAGATCGGTCCCACAAGTATCATAAACCACACAAATATATTTGCGTCTTTTGATCCATCAAGGAGATTGGAATTTATTCTTCTAATAGAGAGTACAATAAATGATTCTGAGAGGTACATCGCTGTAATTAACATGGTTCTTGCTTTTACCTGTGCAAGATCTGTCGGATTATCTAATATTCCTCCAAATTCAATGAATGAAGTTATTCCTCCCAAATTATATTCAGCCACACCCAATATCCCGTTATAATAAATTAAGTAGATGGATAAGAGTGAAATTAAATATGAAGCAGCAAATACTAGAAGTGCCAGAAATAGTTGTTTGGGAATAATTGCATCATTTGCCCTTGGTTTGAGTTTCATAATATTTTTGTCACCAGGACCAAATATTATGGCGAATACTGGAAATGCATGAATGATGGTGAATATATATATTCTCTGCCAACTGGAAATCAATTGAAATCCTGGAATGAAACTGGCCGTGAAATACATCACTGCCTCTGCAAAATTCAAGGTTAGATAGAAGAATATCATAATTCTTATTTTTTCAAATAGATTTCTACCTTCTTGCACTCCATTAACCAGTGAGACATAACTATCATCCACTATTATCAGATCGGAGGCTTCTTTTGTGACCTCTGTACCGGTTTGTCCCATACTGACACCCGCATCTGAACGAGTAATGGCTAGGGCATCATTCACTCCATCGCCGGTCATTGCTACGATATCACCCCTTCTTTGATATCTTGATACAATAACTTCCTTATCCTGTGGTGATACACGAGCAAATACACTCACTTTGAAGAATACATCATCTGTTAATGTGGATGCTAATCGGCCTTCTGCAACCATTTCATCTGGATCGAGGATTCCTACCTGACGTGCAATTGTGGCAGCTGTTTTAATTGAGTCTCCAGTTATCATAATTGGGAAAATACCTGCTGAATCGAGATCTGCCACTGCATCTTTGGCACCTGGTC
>DAOUUM010000201.1 GCA_030668165.1 Candidatus Heimdallarchaeota archaeon | reverse complement strand
TAGTATTCTTCCTTGACTCTAATGTTCACTCCTCGATGTTGCAGTACCAAACCACTTGCCGCTGTGTCACAAACAGCAATTGATCTCTCTGTGGAGGTTTTATATATTTTTAAATAAAATTTCAACCAGATCTACCCTAGCTTAGAGAACGAATGGATGTTGTTGCACCACATGCATCACATTTCATCATTGTAATACGACCTTGTTGAATGAACCTAGTATCTGGTTTGGAACATTCGGGACATATTAGATAGTCGTTAAGATATCTCTTAAATAATTTTTTCAGTTGAAAGCTGGAGTGCTTACCCTGGAAAACTGCACGGTTCCCCTCAACATTTCCATTTGTACCCAGTTCATTTGTTAAAAATTTGAGAAAATGCGAATCTGGGCGATTTAGAGTACCAGTGATCTCCTTGAAATTACTAACAAAGGTACGATTCCCTTGAACTTCACTTGCTAATTCTGGAATTACGAACCTATTATCACTAACAGCTAATTCTGGAAGACTATCTTTGGCCCTACCCAGTATTTGTTCATAAAATTTATCTTTGTTCTTTTGATGGTCTTTCCACATATATTCTAAATATTAAGGTTCATTTTTTATCTTTTGGAACTAGAACATTAAAAACGACAGAAGATGAATGATTACTGTAAATGGATTCTAATAAAGAAGACAGCTATGATTTTGATAAATTGGATCATATCGATAGGAAGATAGATGAGAATAGAGTCCGCAAAAAAGATGACGATCGGTTAAAACTAGTTGAAACAGTATTTGATGAGAAAACAAGATTAATACTATTCTCAATGATTTCGAAGGGATATTTTGATGCATTGGAAGGGGCAATATCCACTGGGAAGGAAGCCAATGTATATTTTGCCACTTCAAAAGAGGAATCAATTGCAATCAAAATATTTAGAATAGATGCTCCATCTTTCAAAAAGATGAGGGGTTACATAGAAGGAGATTACAGATTTAAAAAAATAAGGGGTAAACGAAGTGGATTTATTGAAATGTGGGCAAAGAAGGAATTTAAGAATTTAAAACGGATGGCAGAGCATGATGTTCCGGTTCCACAGCCCATATATGTTGAAAGAAATATATTGCTGATGGAATATTTGGGAGAGGGTGATTCCGTGTTACCACTACTAAGAGATTGCCATGTCAACAAACCTAAAAAGCTCTACAAGAACTTGATTGAAACTGTCAGAACAATTTACAGGGATGCCAAATTGGTCCATGCAGACCTGAGTGCATACAATATATTGTACAATGAGGTAAAGGAAGAGTTTTTCATTATTGATGTTTCCCAAGCGGTCTTAACAGATCATCCCAAATCAAGTGAATTTCTTTTGCGTGACTTGAACAATATCAATCAGTATTTTCAGGGATTTGGCGTTGATATTATTCCCTTGGATAAAATATTTACATGGGTCACTGGTTTTGAGGCGAATGAAATACTGATTTATGAAACCTTGAACAAATAAGTAGGCTCTAAAGTCCCCATAGATGTTATAAAGATGTATGTAGGAAATTGTATTACAATTTTCTAATTTTCCGTTATTTTCACTTTTAATGCAGTGTGCTAAGGATTCAAATACTATGAATGTATATCTAATACATGGTTCAGAGAACTGTCCATTGTGTTTGAAATTATAACACATAAAAGTAAGTGCAATACACTTTCACTCATGCGCGTTAATTAGTTATTTATAGAGGTTTATATTTTGTAATATAGAGTAAGTATCATGACAGATAATGATCAATCCACTAATTTCACACATGAATCATCTCAATATTTAAGAATCCCATTAAATCGAATTGGGCCCGTAATTGGAGTTAAAGGCGTAAATAGAGAAAAAATTGAAAATGATACTCTAACAAAAATCATTATTGATTCAGATACTGGTGAGGTCGAAGTTAGACCAAACAAGGATTTAAAGGATCCAATTATGTTGATAAAGGCCAGCAACATTGTTAAGGCAATTGGTAGAGGGTTTTCACATCAGCTTGCCCTAAAACTTATCAGCGATGATTACTTTTTGGAAGTAATTAGATTAAAATCCTATATCAAGGGAAATTCAAGAAGTCAATACCAAAGAATCAAGGGTAGAATTATTGGAAAGAAGGGAATAACCAAGAAAACTATTGAAGAATTAACTTCTATCAATCTTGTTGTATCTGGTAATACCGTATCTTTGATAGGTACGTATGAGGAATTGCAGGTGGGTAGAGATGCTGTTACTAAAATAATTACTGGATCACCAATTGAAAGTGTCTTGGGTGTATTGGAGCAGCAGAAGAAGGATGAGAAAGATGGAGAGGATAAACTCTGGAAATCCACCGAAGATGATGAACCACTAGAAGAAATGATTGAGAAATTTGAAAAAGAATCTGATAAAGAAGAGGAAGATATCTTCAAAGATTTTGAAGAAGAAAAAGATGCTGAGAAGAAAGAAGAATCTGAAACAGAAGAAAATAAAGAAGAATCTGAAATAGAAGAAAAGAAAGAAGAATCTGAAACAGAAGAAAATATAGAATAGATTCAAAAGGAAAAGAATACTATTAATCCAAATAAAACATCTATGGAAGCAGCAATTCCAGATATTAAAAGGGACATGGCCCTGTCTCGACCTCTCAAATAGTAAAGACCCGATGCAGCCAAGATATATCCCAGGATTGTGGTGACTCCCATCAACCAGGGATAAAAAGAATCACTCGGAGTTATCCCAAATACAAAAAGAATGAACAGAGATAATCCTACAATTGCGCCAGGCAACATAGAGAGCACCCTGATTGCTATGGTGAATTTAATAATATTGTATATTCTATTTTTAACCGTTAAAATTTCACTGAAATAATAAGCCGACCATCCTAGCAAAAATGCAAGAGCATCAAATATCAGAACAATTCTCCAATCACCAATGGGATACAGAGCACTTCCTGCAAGAGCTACCCCAAAATAGGTCAGACCTGAGGCGATAATTAAGGTAAATAAAATCAGAATATAATTGATCTTGCCTATCCAGATATTTACCAGCAGGTTATCTTGTGAGTCGGAACTAATCTCTATTGGATCCTTCTGTTCGGAAATTTTGGGTTTTTGTTTTTGAACCAGATTTAATGCCTCTAATAAATCAACTCCCAAACTAGTTATCTCGTAAAGTCCGTGATCTGATTTTCTAGCCAGGGGTTCGAGAACACCCAAATGGTGATATATAGAACCTGGTTTGAGATTTGTGAGTGAGACCAATTCTTTGTAATGTTGTGGGGATTTATAGAGGGAGAGTAAAATAGCCTTTCTGTGTTTATTTTTAATCCGATCAATATACTCGAAATTAATTGAACTATCAACCGTTTTTATCTCATCTATAATGATCACCAATTAATCTGTTTAACGAGGATTAGTTTTTCTCTTTTTCAATTGTGTGATAATTCAATAAGTCATTTTCTCTTTTTTATCAAAATGTTTACAATAGATATGGCCGCAATAACACCAAAGGTAATTGCAAGAGTTGTTATGGTTGGTGTGGGCAGAGATTCGAAGAAACTTCCAAATTCAGCTGCGAAATAATCATCCAATTCTACAAGGTCCTGAATTTCAATACCCAGATTTGGATCATATTCAATAACGTCACCCTGAACAACTGATAATGCGAATACATCATTGAGAGTGGTTGCTGTAACATTTTCCTCAACACCGTCAACAACTGCATAATCATCCCAAGCAAATCTCAGAGGAATACCTGATTCATTATTCACCATGGTACGATTCTGATAAGTAAATGTATTACCAGTCAGGTTTCCCATTTGTACCTGCTCACGCACTCGAACATAGGTTCTTTCCATGTAATATTCGTGGATCATTGCAATACTTGATGTGGATGATTCATAGGGATAGTCAAGTGTTACCGACCATTTCCAATCATGGGGCAGATCATTTGTCTGATTCACCTCAACTACCATTTTAAATACACCATCGATTGAGGTTATTCGGTATAATACCATCTCATCTTCAACACTATATTCGACATCATTGAGTGAATTCTCATTTAGTAAATAAGTTGATACAACGACATCATCATCAGAATAACCGTTGGCAGTGGTGTCCTCAAACTCAACTAATTGAGTAAGAATTATAGTCATCTCATTTTCACGGCTTGGTTCAATCACCTCTCCATCTGGTCTTGTAATGGTCTGTGTGCTTTGAACATTGATTGTCAGAACAATTCCGTCATCAATAAATAGGTCTCCAGTCACCTCTAAATTAGAAGTACTACTGTTAAATCCATTTACTGCAATTCCAGCGGGTCTTTCACCTCTTGGACTGTCTCTTGGCCTGTTATCTGGTGCGGCAGAACTTACAGCGACACTAGTTATCAGAACTAGTAGTAATGTGGTTAGAATAAATTTGTGGAACTTCATTTGTTGTCTTCCTAAATAATATGTATCAATCATTATTTAAAGAAATTGAGCTCAAAAAAAGCTCAAAAAGTGTAGAATGCACAAATTAAACCAATTCAACTACCATTCGCGTATATTCCAATCATCTCTAATTTTCTCTTCCTAGAATACTTTTTAATCTGAATCTCCCGTCTCATTGCATCAGATCTGGTGTTAAAATGCTCCAGATATGCAAGAACGAAGGGTAATCTTGATCGAACATATTTACTCCCTGTACCTTTACTGTGTTGAGCTATTCTATTGTCAACATTCTTTGTATAGCCAGTATATATGGTATTATCACTCAATTCTAACATATAGACTACAAATGACATTACAATCATATTCCTCTCATAGTATTATAAATATAATATGACTCTAGATATTACCAATAATTTGATTTTTTAATCTGTTTTACAAATTCAACCAGTTCAGTTCTCATTTTAGCAATACCCAAATGAAAAGATCTGCCATGTCCTGGCAATACCCATTCAAAATCATAATCAATTGATCCTGTGGGACAGGAAATAATCGCCTACAGAGTCCTTTCCTCGACATCCGCATCCACTAGCTGTTGGAAAACAACCGAGAAACCATCTTTTTCTGTAAATACTTCAGGCGCTAATTCACTACAATTATCACAGTTGATGCATTTATCATCCACAAAGTAATCTCCATCAATATTTCCACTCAATTTTTGCCGATAGTTGGCCACACGTATACTAATATGATACCAATTATTAATTGTTTTTACTATTGAGATTTTCTATTTTTGAGGATAAATTACCTATTCTCTTGTCCAAATCCAGAATTAACAGGTGAAGATAGGATCGGAATACATCAATATCATTGCTAATCTTGACTCTCTCAAGAATCTTCATTGTATGGTCAAATGCACTTTCTTCCGCCTCACCTCTGAGATAAATGCCAAATTGATTTCTTAACATCAGGATCAATTCATCTTTTTCCATCAATACTAGTTGTCACTTCTAGAATATAAAGAATGGGTGATGACTGAATTATAAGTGAAGGATGGAGAATCAATTATTTGATTCACAAATCTTTATTATACTAACTTATCATATATGGAATATAATGTTTGGACAAGCTTCACCGATGCCCGGAGATAAGATGATGAAACTATTCATAATCCAGGCACTATCTTCATTCGTGTCGAAAGACTATGAAACCGGATTGCATTTTTTAAATGAGATTAAATCGGGTTATGCACAATTTATGTCTGATATGAATCCCACATTGAAGAGCCTAGTGAAGGAAATCATTCAATCTTTGGATATGTTTGATCCTGGATCAAGTTCTGCAAGTTTCATGGATGTGAATACCGCAGAGAAGACCACACAACCTATGCAGGAAAGTTTCAGCACACCGAGTCAGGAACTAACTGCAACCCTGGGTGATCAGCAAACCCAACCTGAACAAAGTTCATCAGGTGAAAAATCTGGATCTGCGACAAATGAATTGCAAGATCTGTTGGAACGAAGAAAAGCACG
>DAOUUM010000203.1 GCA_030668165.1 Candidatus Heimdallarchaeota archaeon | reverse complement strand
GCAAGTAATATTACATAATGACCAATGGCTGGTTTTGCGATATCAAACCATGAATTGAGATCTGAAATTGCAGAATAGTTCATAATAACTATGCTTAGCATTCCTAGGCCTCCTAGTATCCCAAATAATTTGGAATCTTTACCTTGAATTGCAAAGAATGCTCCTACTCCCATCAGTGCAACACTGATGAAATAAACTGTAAGTCCCTGGTCAGTGAATGTTTCGAAAATTGTCATTCCAATAGTAAATACAGAGTTAATAGGTAAAATGATACCCAAACCTCCCAATATAGTGGCACCTATGTGAAAATAGGTTCTTTTACTGAAATTAGACATTAAATACTACACAATGGTGACCTATTTAAATATTGTTCGACATTGTTAACCAATAATTTAATTTCCTTTGTAAAATATTGTAAACAACTATTAGGACGCCCATTTACTTCATTTCAACAAAATTTTCATAGATTATTTAACTTCAATAATTAATTCGGTAAGACTCTATCTGCCTGAATATCGTTTATTTTTCGATCTATAACTTTGATATCCAAGCAGAACCAATGCAGATGCTATACCCAGTGGAGAGATACTTAATTGGGTTCCTGGTCCAGTATCAGATGTGGAGTTGCCTGATGTGTTAGGAATATTTTCAATACTAACCAAACCAAGATATTTGGATATCATGTAAGTTTCTGTGATAACTTCCATATTCAGCATGTAATCACCATTAGGATATATTGTTGTATCCCATGAAAAAGAGGTCTCACTTTTATTGCTGATGATATAGAGTGTAGTGGTGGAATTATCTATATAGAGTGTATACTGAGGTACTAAGTCCCCAGCATAGTTGGAGGGTAACCATGAGATTTCGAAAGTTCCAGTAATTGAAAGAGGAATAGAGGTAAGAAGGAACGGATCTCCAAGATAGTTGGCTGGGTGATTATGCTGTGGTGTAGTCTGTGGATGATCATCCTGATTGCTCAATCCTGCATCATCATAGATCTCGTATGGATTATCAACTACGCCATCATTATCACTATCAACTCTTTGATCATCGTAATAATTCGAATCGATATTATTCGATGATCCATAGTCAACAATCTGTTCATAATTCCTAATTATACTGTTGTCAGTAAATGAATTAGAATCAGAATCCGCATCAAAAAATACTCCCTTGGCATTCAGATAGATAAGATTACCACTGATTGTATTGGCACTCTTGTAAACATAGATCGCCCAATCTGAACTTTCAATTATTGCATTATCCTGTACAATATTATCAGTACCTCTGATGTAAATCCCCCTCTCATTACCTATGATGGTATTGGAATAGATCAGATTACCATTGCTTGGACTACCTTCCCAATAATCGATGCTTTGATATTGATTGCCTGTAATTGTATTATTATCAATTTTATTCTCATGGCTATCCTCTAGTGAAATACCATGAATTCCGTTGCCAGTAATATTATTATTAATAATCTTAGAGTAATCACTTTGTCTCAAGTTAATACCACTTCCTGCATTTTCATACACAGAATTGGATATGATTGAGATATTAGTATTATCCTCAAATGCCCAAATTCCTTCCTCGTTATTGGAGTATACAATATTCTCAGATGCGATAGTATCGGATGTGGACTGGAATCTGATGCCAGGATATGCATTATTATGAGCATAGTTTCCAAAAATATGAATATTTTGTGAGGTTTGGGTCATAATACCATTACCATCTGTATCATGGACATTATTTTCATGGATCATAATATCTGTAGATGAACCCGCATAAATTCCAGCCCAACCAGCATTGTTGTACAACTCAGTATTTTTGATCATCACTGACTCTGAATTCTCAACATTAATACCATGATACTCTGTATTCTTGACCTCGGTAAACTCGATTACCAAATTTTCAGCATATCTAATATTTATACCGTAATCTCCAGATCCCAATCCAGAGAATATACAATCCCTGATAATTACATAGCTGGTGGTATAAGATATCACCAGTGGTATAGAGCTCGTGGTTATGTTAAGTCCCTCAATAATATAGGGATTGTTCTCTGTTCCATTTCCTGATGACGCGTGGGTTAGAAATCCAAAGTTACTACTAATATAAATAGGTGAATACTCTGTTAGATTTTCATAGCGTGGTCCAGTATCAATTGGAATATCCTGAACGGTAGTCATATGAAGATCAATGTTCTCAACAAAATACGTTTCTTGTGCATAATACCCTGGGCTGGACAATATAGTCAAAATCAATAAAGTTGTCAATATTGAAAAACCAAAGAAAAATCTATTCTTAACCATTGATCTATTATACTGATATCAATTTTAAACCTTTCTCGGAAGCAATATCTAATTTATTATCAGCAACAAAAATACTATACAAAAGTAACTATTTCATTTCAACATAATTTGTAACTTCGACCGTATCCGGTTTTTCATTATCGATTAATTCTTCTTCAGCTCTGATTATATCAGTTAATATTATTATAAACCAATCCGCAGAAATATTATATATTCTTATTTCTTGCAACAATAATTGAATTAAGATTAGAACTGGTATTATATTATAATTAAATTAGTTTGTTTGATAGTAGAATCGTGATATTTATTCCATTTCAGGATCTTTTAGGAAACCACCGACGACGGAGATAATAGCAGCAAGTATCATTACCCAATGACCAAATGCTGGTTCTGCAACTTCCCACCAGGTATTTAAATCGGCGATGTATGAGTAATTCATTATTACCATGAAAATCATTCCTACTCCACCTAGAATTCCAAATATTTTGGAATCTTTACCTTGAATTGCAAAGAATGCTCCTACTCCCATTAATACTACACTTATAAAGTATAATGTAACTCCGAGACCGGTGAAAGTATCAAAAATGTTGAATCCAAAACCTAATACAGAATTTATGGGTAAAATAATACCCAATAATCCCAATACTGTTGCACCTATGTGAACATAGGCTCTTGTGCTATAATTAGACATTAATTTGCCATACAAATTGCTAGTATTTAAATATTGTTCGACAATGGTAACGAAAATATTGTTTTACTATGCTATTTTATGTATACGATAAATGGATTAATTAAATTTACTTCATTTCAACATAATTTGTAACTTCGACCGTATCCGGTTTTTCACGTGGATTCATACCATTGTAAAAAATAATTATTAAGAAGGTTACGAGGGCAAATAACGCATAATGGATGAAATCCAATGCAAATCCGAATGGATTGAGAATCACAACACCTATCAGTACTCCCCAGGCAAACATCAGAATCTTGCTGATAGTCACCATCATACTGCTTCTCTGTGGTTTATCATCATCTAATTCTACCTCTGGATTACTAATATCAGTTTCTGTCATTATATTTCGATTTCAAATTAAATATACTTTAATCTTATTTTTTTACTAAAAAGCAAAGTAAAATTAATACAAATATTATATCAATAATTGATTATAAATTATAAGTAAATTAGTTGCTTAATTATTTCATTGTAATTCATGGTACCCGCTTGAATAAAAGTGTACACTTGGATAATGTTTGCGAATTTATCTAGACGTTATTAGTATATAAAATTAATGAATTATCCGATTTGACAAATATATTGGATAATTTTTTGGATTATCGTATAAATTTGCACATAAATATCTAGTTCTGCAAAACGAAACGTGAAAAAAATCAACAAAATATTATTGGTCACCTAGCAACTTAATAATATATTCGTATTATGTGAAATGCAATTAACAGGTGTGTTATTATTAGCGAAGAAAATGCAAAAATTATCATTAAAGGTAAAGAATATGAATTCCCACTCATAACTGGGACCGAAGGAGAAGTGGCAATTAATATTAGTAAACTACGTGGTACAGCTGGTGCCATCACTTATGATCCAGGTTATGCAAATACGGGTTCCTGTCTCTCAACCGTCACATTCGTGGATGGTGAGAAAGGTATACTAAAATATCGTGGATATAAAATTGAGGATTTGGCTGAGAAGGCTTCATTCCTCGAGGTAATTTACTTGGTGGTCTATGAGAAGCTACCAAATAAGGCTGAACTGGATGAATTTGACAAGAAAATCAGGGCTAATTCAGTTATCCCTGAAGGAATGAAAACAATTTTGGATGGTATTCCAAAAGATGCCCATCCTATGGCCACCCTAAGTATTATGCTTACCTCATTGGCCACATACTTCCCATTCAACGTGGATAAGCCAGAAACGGTTGAGGATGCAACCATCAAACTGCTTGGTATGATCAGAACGCTTTCTGCTTATGGTTTTAGAAAATCACGTGGCGAATCATACATTGATCCCAATCCAGAAAACAGCTATGTCGGCGATTTCCTCAACATGATGTATGGAAAGATTGATCCAACAGTTGAGAAGGCTATGAACAAGCTACTCATCCTGCATGCAGATCACGAGCAGAACTGCTCCGCATCCTCGGTCAGAATGGTCGGTAGTTCAAAATCGAATCTTTACGCCGTAATCGGTGCTGGAGTGACTGCCCTATGGGGTGAACTCCATGGAGGTGCAAACCAGAAGGTTCTCGAACAGCTACAGCTAATTGTCGATGATGGCAATGATTACATGAAGTATGTCAACATGGCCAAGGACAAATCAACTGGCTTCAGATTGATGGGCTTCGGTCATCGTGTCTACAAGAACTTTGATCCCCGTGCCACTATCTTGAAGAGCTCTGCTGATGACGTACTTGCCACTCTGGGCAAGCAAGATCCTCTTTTGGACATTGCTAAAAATCTGGAGAAGATTGCTATTGAGGATGATTACTTCAAGGCAAGAAAACTCTTCCCCAATGTTGATTTCTACTCTGGTATCATCTACAAAGCACTAGAGATACCCAATGAGATGATGACTGTTATGTTCTCACTTGGTCGTCTACCCGGTTGGATAGCCCAGTGGAAGGAATGGATGAATGATCCAAGTTTCAGAATTCACAGGCCACGACAAGTATTTATGGGCGATACCGATAACAAATGGGTAGATATCAATAACAGATAAAAGAGATCTAGCAAATAGAATAATGAGTTAAAAAAATATATATTAAATATTTACTAAGCTAATTTTCAAATTAAAGATTTAGTATTTCTTCAAATCAACTAGTTTATCCACCAGATTAAGTAGATCCCTTTCATTCCATTCTCCCGCATCATGTATCCAATCTCTGTATTCCTCTGGTATCTTGGCTAATCCATTGAATGCCCCACTAAGTGCACCTGCCATGGCTGCGGTCGTATCCACATCCCCTCCACATTTAATTGATGTTTTAATGGTCTCCCAGTAATCATCCGGTGTTTTGAGAAATGCATACAAGCTCCAGATAACACTTGGAATGACAAATGGGCTTATCTTATCCCAGTGTGAATCAGATTCTGGGTCACCTGAAATTGATATCTGATACAGTGCATCCTTATAGGGCACATCCACCCACTGCTCCACCAGAAGTACCAGATTGGCAAACAGATCAGAATATGGTCTTATCAGTCCAGCTATCCGGTTCAGAAATAGATTTATATCCAACTCATCGTTATTTATCAGATAGGCAACACCCGCAGCAATCACAATAGATCCAGCCATTGTCCGATTATCCTTGTGTGTGATAATACCCTGTTGAATTGCTATCTCAACCAATTTATCCATATCATCATAATACATCATCCCCACCGGTGCTGCACGCATGGCAGTTCCATTACCAGCCATGGGGGCTGGCTCTCCAGCCTCTTCCCAGGGAATTCCTGAGGCCAGTCTCTCGTAGGCTTTATGAGTTGAAATTCCCCTACCCACCACCTTGTTACTACTGAACAGCTCAATAATCTGTTTGACGTAGATCTTAGGATCAAATCCATTGTTCTCAACCAGATTTTTAAGTAGTTCCCGTGCAAGTTGTGAATCATCTGT
>DAOUUM010000413.1 GCA_030668165.1 Candidatus Heimdallarchaeota archaeon | reverse complement strand
ATTATATCGGTAATCTTGTTCATGATCATGGAGGATATCTATGTGTTGATGCCATCCAGGGACTGGGAGTGGTACCTCTGGATATATCTAATTCACCCATTGATTTTCTCGCAACTGGGGGCTACAAATGGTTATTGGGTCCAATGGGTACTGGATTCTTCTATACACGACCAGAACATCTAGATCTACTCGATACTGTACTTGTGGGTTGGTTTGCTACCCCCACATATCACAAGATGAGTCACAATGAATATCATCCCTGGGATGATGCTCGTAGATTCCAGCAGAGTTTCAACATGAATCATCTTGCACTTGAGAATTCAATATCCCTATTGATTGACTGGGGAATTCAGAATAATTACAATCATATAACCTCTCTGATCGACTATTTAGTTGATCAGTTGGATACTCCAGGAATTTCTATTGATAGTAATTTGGAAGATAAACACAGAAGTGGTATATTGAAATTAAATGTGGAGAAGGATTCTGTGGAACTGGTAAATTATCTGAAAGAACAGGGAATTGTTGTTGCACCTCGAGCAGGGGCAGTTAGAATAAGTCCCCATGCACATAATACAAAAGATGAAATTGATTATCTGATTTATAATATTGAAAAATGGAATTATGAGGCTGATTTGTAAATATTTAATAATTAATAGTTTTTTTTAAATTTAATTTTTTATGATTTCAGTATAGATTCTCTGGCAAATATCTTGGATGCTACAAATACAGATAGTAGCACGAAGAATAGCAAATAGGAGAGATGAACTATAATGTCGAGCATTACACTACCGGTTAGGGTCAGATGTTCATATGTAGCTGGGAACATACCTTTGTTCATAACCTGTATTGCGTGAGTCCATGGGATGAGATGTAGCAGGGACCATTCATTGGGTAGTAGTCCAAGAAGTGACATCATGCCTATAATCAAAGCCGGAGCCATCATTACTGTCATGTAAGCTGTTTCTGAGGTTCTACTGTTCTTGGCGAGGCTTGCAATTGATATACCAATTCCAATGGCGATGAATGCAGACAATGTGATCATTCCAAGTATTGAAATTACTGTTTGGAAACTCAGATCAAAGCCAAAAACTAGATCTGTATCAACCTCCGCAACGACATTATTCATTAAAAAGTCATAAATGAATATCCCTACGAGGTTGAAGAATGCGAATATTCCAATTAATACCATACCAGCAAGCAATTTAGCTGATAGTACATCAAATTTTCTCATTGGCAAAGCTAATAATGCTTCAAGTGTTCGTTTTTCCCTCTCACCAGCAAAGGAGGCAGATACAAATGGAGCAGGAGCCATAACGGTCAATAATATCAATATATAGCTTAAAAAGCCAGTTGTCAATGGATTTGCTGCATTTTCTTCACCTTCATATGTTACACTGACCATATTAGCAGTGCTCGCTTTGATTACCGTATAAACAGTATAAGGTGATTGTGAGGTGATCTGCCAGAGTTCAAATTGCAGCGTATTACCGAAAGTCTGATGATTGGGCTTGAAAAATATGTAGACATAAGCTGGGATATTACTTCCATTATATGAATTAATCAATTCTGTGAAATTTTCAGGTATGAATACAATAGGAGATATATTATCTGACAGTACCAATCCCTGAGCTTCATCATAACTGCTACCTGCATAGCTTTGAGGATCAATATTGCTTCTGTATAGAGATGAGTTCACATTACCCGTAAGTGCAATCATGTCACTAACCAGTAAATTACCGTAGTTAAGAGTACCATTACCAGTATCAAGATTACTGACATAGATGGTATCACCCTCATAGAGTGGTGTATCATCATCACCCTCCACATTTAATACGATAAAATACTGCAAACCCCCTTGTAATGCCCAGAGAAATAGAGGCATAATGATAAATGCGATTATTATGTACTTGGACCTAATAGCGATCTTAATCTCCTGCTTTGTTAGGGCAAATAATTGTTTTCTTCTCAATTTAGGTGCCTCCTGAAATTTTGAAAATACGTTCCTGCATTTTAGCCGCAACAACTATACAAATTACGATGGTTAGAATTAGAGCACCAAAATGAATTAGTATATCCAAACCTATGCTACCGGTCAACAATACAATTTGGGGAGAATTTGGGAAGAGACCTTTGTAAGCAATTCCCAAAGAATGTGTCCAAGGGATTAGATATAGAAAACTAAATCCTTCAGGAAATCCATTCATCAATATTAGTATTGCAATTATAGCGAAGGGCATGATGACCGGTAGACTATAAGTAGTATTCACATTTCGCCTATCTTTCACACCGCTTGTGAGAGTTACGCCTAGTGTGAGTCCGGTAATGGACGTTATCCAGACAGCAACGAACAGAATTAAGACGTCTGTAAATAATGGATATTCAGCACCCACTTCACTAAATTTATCAATTTGTTTGACCATGAAGACATATAGGTAAATTCCTAATGAGGTTAATAATGAAAATATTCCCAATAATAGAGAACTTGCTGTGATCTTCGCAACAAATATATCTGTACGCCTCATAGGAAGAACCATCAATCCTTCAAGGGTTCTTAATTCACGTTCCTCAGCAAAAGCACTACTTACAAAGGGAGTAGGTACGAATACAGCGATATACATCACAAAAAATGTGATCATATAGCTGATCATTTGTGAAGATGCCTGTTCTCCCTCCTCGATAATAGTTGAGGACATGGTAGAAACCAAACTATCACGTTCTACAATGGTAAATGGAGGTTGAAATACGATATTTAGTACTGTACGTCTCACATCGTTGCTAATAGCCTGATCATTTGGTAGATACAATATATCAACAAAAGGTTGTGTTGTTACTCCAGCACTCATATTGAAGGCTTCATACACCTGTGTAAAATTATCAGGAATATATACCAAGGGAGAATAATTCTCAGTTCTAACCATATCATAGATCTCATCAAATTCTAAACCTCCTCCGTCTATTTCTATTAGGTTCGTCTCATAGATAAGCGATCCATTGCTATCTACCTGGTATTCAAGTCCAGATATAACGAATTCACCATAATTGATTGAACCTGATCCGAGATCATTATTTACAAAATAGATATCCTCTCCTGAATGATAAGTAGGTCCTGTAAATTCAATATTTAGAAAAGCCACCTGACCAACCCAAAGAAGGAGGGGTAAAATCAGTATGGCAAACAAAATCCCCTTGGATCGAGTATATCTCCTCAGTTCCTGTATAATTAGGGCTTTAAGCTGAT
>DAOUUM010000167.1 GCA_030668165.1 Candidatus Heimdallarchaeota archaeon | reverse complement strand
GATTCCTAGAATAATTCCGAAAAAAAGGATCACAGGAGTTGCTATTGCATTGATATTATCTTCTGCAATTTTTATGACTTCAAGTTCAATCCTTTTTGAGATGATGTACGTCAATCAGGATTTTTTTGGAACCGCGGAGGATATTCTTGTATTTTACAATGAGGAGGCCACCACTCCATTCACCTCTGCAATACCTAGAGTGTTAGTTAATGCGTTTGAGGAGGTCGAAGGTGTTAAATTAGTGAGTCCTGAGACATTGTTTCCTGGAATAGTAAAAGATGAACCAATTTACATCAGGGGGGTTATTTATCCCAAAATCATTGATCTCGAGGGTATATCACTTGTTGAGGGTAAGATCCCCTCTACAGGGCATTTTTACGAGACTTTAATAGGATTTGATCTAGCAGATAGATTGGATATAAATGTAGATCAAATTATTCGAGTTCATTCGGTGCTTAATGATGAATTTGTGGATATGAAAATTACTGGGATTTTTTCCTCGGAAGGAATAACTGATGATGAATTACTAATCAATCTTGACATCGCAAATCAGATGAATGATTTGCCATTGAATAGTGTTACTCATTTAAGGGTCAAATATGATGTGAGTAGCCTTACAGAGGATGAAATTTATGAATCAGCACTCAAAAGATATAATACCACAGTTGAAGTTGATATTGGAAATTATTCGACTAATGGCTATGATAAAATAAGATTGGAGGTCAGGGATAAATATGGTATTCCTGCATATGAGAATGGGAAAACAAATATCTATAATTTCAATCTGGTAAAGGGGCATTATACATTTAATTTATACTTTGAATACGAATTGATTAACACAACCTCTCATTTTATACAAAATGATGAATCAATTTTTTTTGATAGCAATGATAACAATTATGCTTTTGAAATACAATTGAGAAACAAACAGTCATTTATCCCTGACATGGAATACAGAATATATAATAACAAAACGGAAATTGAAGTTGCTAATGGTTATTCAGATGAAAATGGGTCTATCCATGAAATTCTGAGAAATGGAAATTATTCACTAATGTTGTTTGAGCAGAGCTTGACGAGCACTTATTTCTTCACAATTTCTAAAAAAGATATAATTGAGATTCAAGTTGATAAAAATATAATTATAGAAATTGATACTTTGTTAAATAATTCAGTAATTGCCTATCCTTCTTTTGAATTGAGAATTCCAGGAATTACCCCATTACATTCATTTCTACTTGATGGAGATCCTTATTCTAAAATGAATTATGACTTTACATCTGAATTATTATCATTTGATTTAAGTTCTGGATTTCATAATTTCACAATATTTAGAGTTGGTGCAATTGTATCTTATATCCAGTTTGAGATAAATGAGGAAATAAGATTTTTCACTTCAGATACCCTATTTAATTATGCCAAATATGACCCAAATCAACAGGTAACTATTGAAACAGAGGGAATTAACAGCATCCAATCATTATCATTTGGAAATGGAGATGAAATAGAATATACCATATTGGACTCGACAATATCATTTACATTACCTCAGGCAACAGGATTTTATGAAATTATTGTTACTGGATTAGATCCCCTTAATAATCCAAAAAGTGAGACTTGGGATATAATTGTAAAATCAAACAGTGGATTTGCTGGATGGATTGGACCCTCTTCACTTCCTGTATTAAAAGTGTCAGATACAATCAAAGTATGGACAAACAATGATACGAATCTATACGTAGATATTGGTCAGATAACTCGTGTAGAGGATTATTGGATTTACAGCGCACCAAATAATGTCTCAGATCTTTATTTTCATAATACAACTTATGAGGTTCTAATTACCAACGACTATGGTGGGAGTGAAACCCTCGAATATAAAATAATCTCGGACTATAAATCACTTTTTGGATTTGAGAATTCTACAAGTAGTTACGAGATAGGAGATTATATAGGTTCTGAGTTGAAATTAAAATTTCATGATAATGTAGGAGAGTTATGGAAATTTGAAATTGATCATGGTTCAGGGTACTTTCGTTTATTTCCAGGTAATTATATAGCGATACCTGATGTACAGACAACCTTCAAAATCAATATCACTTCTCCTTATTCCGGAATTACTGAATCCCATATCATCTTGGTACATGATCCATCAAATGTTTCAGATTATCCTTTATTACAAAATGGATATCCATTGTATGTAACTAATGGAAAAATCATATTATTGGATATCCATAATTTAAAATTAAATATTGAACTGAATAGATCTAATATTCCATTTACTCCAATTTCTTTGGATGGAAATACAATCCAAGTTTCACCTGGTACTTACTCTGCCTTGGTATATCTGAATGAAAAAAGTGAAGGATATTATTGGAATTTCACAGTAAGTCCCTGGATAACCGACAATATTATTCATGGAGACAATTACCTCACGGAATGGGGATATATCACTTATAGCAATAACATAAATATAATTGCGGGGGAGTTATGGATTGATTCAATTGCACATTATGTAGTGGACAGTATATCGAATCCCTATCCAAGCTATTTCCTTGATAGAGAAAATAATGAATTTGTTATAAATTTGCATGAGATAGCTTATGCAAATTATACGATTTCATTTAGCAATGGAACAATAATTGAATCGCAATACACTGGATCCTTCACTCTATTAGACAATAACTTAGTAAGTTCAATAATTGATTTTTATATGACATCAATGTCGAACACCAGTTATAGATCACAACTGGTTCTCCAACTCGGTTTAGAATTCTCCAATAAAGAAATCATTGTCTCAAATAGGACAAATAATGCAATTTCAGGGTTAGATATACTTGTGACTCTTCACCATACAAAAGAACAATTTTATTATCATATTGATGACAAGAATTCATCATTTTTCCTTTATGCACAACCTCAGGAATTCACTATCAATTTTTATTTGGATGATCAATTAATTGAAACCCATAGTTCCTTCCTTACAGATTTGAACCATTTATATATTGGAAATGTTGTGCTTTCCTTCAGTACTTTTAATCAGAACTATCGGCAATTGGAAAACACGTCATTGATAAAAATATTGAATCTGGATACCTTGAAAATAATTTTTGTGGATAATTTAATTGATATAAAATTAGAACCGGGGAATTATCAAATAGAATACTCTTCTGGTCCATTCAAAGGGAATACTACCATTTACATTAATGAATCAAGAGGTTATCAATTGAATTTTGACATACTAACATCACCTCTCAACCTAGAATTCCCCAATTATATCTTCGAATCGATGTCAATTGTAACCTTGACACATAGTTTGTTAAATTACAATATTACGGGTCAAATCAGTCGCAATGATCTGAATTTATACTACGATGATTTCGCAGTTGGTTGGTGGAATATCTCAATCCAAGGCGATTGGGGGATTTGGATGTCTTATTTTGAGCTATCACCCGATGAAACACTTCTTCTAATAAGTATTCAAAATCGTGAAGGGAGTCAAATCATCCTTGATACGGATGTAGGTAGATATTTGGATTTAATACAAATAGGTTCGATCCAGGGCACAGAGTATCTTAATTCTTATTTGGGAGGTGCTTTGATTCTGATTTCAATCATCATTTTAACTCAACTCATAGTGATTTTACTAGTTTTAATTTTCAATTTACAAGAAATCGCAGCTAATTTATCATTTGAATCCAAAAAGGAGATAATTTTGATGAAATCAATAGGTGCCAGTAAATCACAAATCATTTACAGCTATTCAAAGTACTTATTTTATGGTTCAATACTGATTTCCTTCACAGGTTATTTTCTTGCTAAAATTCTGATCTATTTTCTCATTAAGTCTAATAACACCATATTTTTTGGTCACAAATTTAAACCTGGAATCGATTCTCTAGGATTGATCCTCCTAAATATTGTTGTTACACTTGTAATGACCTACATCTCAATATTGATTTCTTATAGACAGGAAATAGAATAATTGGATTAACTAATACAATTCCATGTATTCTTAAAAGAAACAATATAAATCAAATTGTAATTTCTCAACCATGCAAATACTTAATCTCTCGATACAAGATGTAGAAGATAAAATAAGTAAAAGAGAAATTAAGATCACAGTGGTTGGTCTTGGTAAAATGGGTTTGCCCCTTGCCATGGTATTCACAAATGCAGGATTTACGGTAAGTGGATTAGATATATCAGCAGATTTAGTATCTCAACTTGAATCAGGATCAACATCTATTCAAGAGCCAATGATTCCAGAAAGGTTAAAGCAAGCAGTGGATAAAGGTTTATTTCATCCAACAACAAATTTAAAGGATGCTGTTTCAGGTGCTACGTTCATAATAATGATTATTCCAGTCTTAACAACTGAAGATGGTCATGCAGATATTTCAATAATGCTTGAAACTTACAAAAAAATCAATGCACATGCTCCGAAAGGAGTTATATTTATTCAAGAATCAACCTTACCACCCCATACCACCTCAGGGATGCTCAAAGATACATTGGAGATAAATGGCAAGAAATCCGGGATTGATTTTGGTCTTGTATTTGCACCAGAAAGGACATTTTCAGGGAGAGTGATCAAAGATATTGAGGAGAACTACCCTAAAATCCTTGGAGGGGATACTGAAAATGCTGCAATTGCCTCTAAATTACTTTATGAACAAGTTTGCATAAAAGGAGTAATGAAGCTGAGTGACGCAACGGTTGCAGAGGCAGTAAAAACATTCAAGGGTGCATACCGGGATGTTAATATTGCGATTGCAAATGAGTTAGCGAGATTAGCAGATTTATATGATGTGGATATACTTGAGGTGATTAATGCTGCCAATTCAGAACCCTTTTCAAATATTCACCTACCAGGTCTTGGAGTGGGTGGCCATTGCATACCGGTATATCCCAGATTCTTGATAGCAGGTGGCAAGGACATGGAATATGATGCCAATTTGTTGAAAATATCAAGAGGGATAAATGATGATATGGTAGAATATGCGATTTCAACCCTCAACAATTATATTGATACTTGGGAGACTGATATTTTGGTTCTTGGACTGGCATACAGAGGAGGAGTTAAGGAATATAGACTTTCTCCAACCCTCAGATTGATACCAAAATTGCAATCAAAGGGTGCAAGAACTGTGTTAATGGATCCATTATTCACTATTGATGAAATTAATTCTATAACTGAAGATAAGATAGGCGCAGAGTGGAATCCATATTCACTTTCTAAATACCCAATTATTATTATTGCTACCGATCATAATGAATTTAAAAATATTGAAAATCATTTCAATGCCTCCTTAATTTATGATGGAAGATATGTAATTGATAAAAACAAGGTTGGAGATACTATATTACTGCAACCTGGCAGATTAATACTTAAATAGAAAAATACAAAATATACCATTAATTATACATCCTTCTTTTTAGCATCTGTAAGACCTATCTTAGAAGGCTTGAAGACTAACTCATCATTCCTTGATTGGCATCAAGCATTTTTTTTACTTTAATATTATTAGATGCAGAGGCTTTTATATATCTTAATTGTCTGATCAGATATAATAGGAATAAACATATGTCAATGAGTCAATTCACTTTTAAGATCCTCCTGCTTGGAGATGGAGCTGTAGGTAAAACTGCTCTGGTTCACAGATTCGTTCATGATAAATTTAAACAAGCATATTTGATGACGATTGGAATGGATCCGTATTCTCGATATGAAACTATAGATGGGAAGAAGGTATGTTACTCACTCTGGGATATTGCCGGACAAGATAGATTCAAGGCCATGAGAGGAATGTTCTTCAGAGGGGCCATGGGGTCATTAATCACCTTTGATTTAACCAGAGAGCAATCATTTGAGAATGTAAACAAATGGGTCAGTGAAGCCAAGGCAGAATCACCCAAACAATTATTCATACTCATTGGTAATAAGAATGATCTGGAAGATCAGAGAGCTGTCAAAGAATCCGATGCAAAAGCGCTAGCCAAGGAGATTGGTGCAATTGATTATATTGAAACATCAGCCCTGACTGGTGATAATGTGAGACCTGCATTCAGCAATCTTGGAGAGACTTTACTGAGAAATAGATTAGAGAAATTAAAGAAATAAATTATTGAATTATAATTTTGGTTCCAATAGGTAGTTGAAATTTGATTTTATTGATTGATATTATTTTATAATTGTAATTTCCTATTTTGTCTTCTCCCAGATCTATAATTTTACAATCTTTGGATACAAGAACTAACTCCTCAATTTTGGTACCTACCAAATCAACAAATTCCATACTGTTAAATGTATCCAGATCAGGCAATATTATCTTTATCAAAGGATTCAGACTTAGGTTGATCAATTTAAGCTTTGGGGCAACTAATTTCGATAAATCCAATGTCTGTATTGAATTATAGGCCAATTCAATAGTTTCTAGATTATCAAAATAACCCCTCAGATCAACATTTTTAATTAAATTGGAATTTAAATTAATTTCCTGCAAATCATGATTTGTAGTCAGATTAAGTTGAAATGAGGTGATTTTATTACCCCAAACAAGTAGTTTGGTCAAAGCAGGCATATTAGCAAATATTTCCTTACAAGATATTGAACTTAATTCATTATTTGATATTTGCAATACCGAAAGTTTTGGGAGGTAAGATGCTAATTCAATTGAATTAATTTTATTGTCATTAGCTATTATATTTTTTAATCTCTGGTTATTAAGTG
>DAOUUM010000211.1 GCA_030668165.1 Candidatus Heimdallarchaeota archaeon | reverse complement strand
GGTGATATCTGTGGGGATGGTGGTTATGTACTCAGTGATAGTATCAAAAATCGTGTCTGTTACAGTTCCATTTACTGTATCTGTAGTGGTTTCAGTCTCTGTGGCTGTTACAGTTGCATCTACATCCACGACAACAATATTAGATGCCTTGTTTCCATTAGTATCAAAGAGATTGAGTATAAACACATATATTCCCTCAAGAAGGTCATCAACCACAACCACAATTGTTCCATTTGTCCAACTTCCCTCCTGATATAGACTTCCATCCATTGAGACATTGTAGTAAGAAGGATTCTTATCCCCTACAACCCATACAATTTCATTTCCAGTAGTATTCAACTCATAGTATATATTATCAGGACTGGATAAATCTGGGAGAATATTTTCAATAACTGTAACTATCACAGAATCGGTAGCCAAAGTTCCATGGGCATCAAATACATATATGGTGATATTATGTGTACCAATGCTAAAACCATCAACAATCAAAGAAATATACCCGGTATTCCAGGATTTCAAATCAACAATTACACTTCCATTTGATGTCACATTGTATTTTCCAGGATTATCGTCTGCAACATCCCAAAATAGCAGGTTACCTGTAATACCCTTTTTAAAATAAACATCATCTGGGTTTGATAAATCAGCAGGGGTGGGTGAATAAATACCTCCATCAGTAAATGCCCAACTATATGAACTAACAATTGATGAACGTGCAGCGGCAGAACTGTATTGACTGTTTCCTGCATGAAAAATAACACCTGACTGCAAGGTGAGTAAAGACCATCTGGTCAGCATGTCATCATAGTATTGATGATACAATGTAACACCCATAAACATGTCTTCCATCTGTGAAACACCGGATACATCCCAATTACCAATAGGTTGGTTGAAAGAGATTGCATCTTGAAACATGAAATCCATATTAATGACACTGGATACATTCCAATTGCCAATAGGCCAGTTGAATGAAGTTGCACCTTGGAACATGTGGCTCATATCTGTAACACTGGAAACATCCCAATCTCCTATTGGTTGATTGAATGTAGATGCACCACTAAACATGCTAGCTATATTGGTACTTGAAACATTCCAGTTGCCAATTGGTTGATTGAAGGAGGTTGCTTGGAAGAACATCGATTTCATATTTGAGACATTGGAAACATTCCAACTGTCAATAGGTTGGTTGAAAGAGGTTGAATCATAAAACATTGAATTCATATCAGTTATACTTGATACATCCCATGAATTTATAGAACCCTGAGTACCAAGATTACCACAAGATTGGAATGCATAAGCTAAGGAAGTTGTACCAGTCAAATCTGGTGAATCGGTTGCTGTAAGCACCAAGTTAGAGCAACCCTGGAAATACGATCCAGCAATACCAAAATTCAAATCTCCCCACTGCGATATCTCAATAATTTTTAATCTGTCTCCTGTATAGCTGAATCTCCAACCATTAAGAGTACCATTGATAATGACTATGTAGACCCCTGGTGCATTGTAGTAGGTATGAGTTACCTCTGTTTGATCCCAACTTGTGATGGTATCATTCTTTCCATCTCCCCAGTCAACAACGAAATTGTAGTCTCCACCTTCGTAAACGGGCAGTTTTACCTGCGTGGTATTGCTAGATCCTGAGCTGAAAAGTGTGGTATTCCACCTGGAAACAAAAGAATCCGGCCCTATTCCTTGTAGACCGATTCCATCTAATTGAGGTTGTGGTTCTTCATTTACTGAAGATTCAACCATGTTAGCATCCTGGGTAGAAATTGGCATAGCGAGAAGTAAGATTGCTGTAATTATGTATAATTGAAGGGTTGATTTACTCATATTATTGCTTCATTTTTTATAGCAATTATTAGGATTGTGTGTTAAATATGTAAATTATGGAGAATTTATGAGATTTCATACCTTCTTCTCAATACAAATACTAAAGGACCCACGACATATTCAATTATCAATTAATTAGTTACTAGTATTTATCTAACCTTTGGTACACTCTTTGTAGCTCTCATCTCTCTTCTCCTTATCACATTGTAAATATAGAACATGCTGAAACCTATTAAAGATATTATCAGGACTACTCCCACACCATATATCAATCCATATTTCTCTATCAGAGCTCCGGTGAATGGTAACATGGGAATTGTCAGGGCACCGGATATCGATGGAACTAGTGAGTAAACAGCATTTCTATGTTCTGAGGGAACAAGATCAATTGTCACTCGCTGCATCAATGCTCCAAGAAATACTGTGGGAATACTTACACCAACAAGCATGATAAGATAAAGCAGAACAAATCCCAATGATGAGAATGAATTATCATAAGGCATGAAGTGGAGCAGAACCATTACAAATGGAAGCAATAATAGAATATGAGCGAATCCTGCAATATGAATTTTATCAGTACTTATTTTCTTGGTATATTTTCCAAGTACTATTTGAATAGCCACTCCAGTGAAAAAAATGGAACTTCTGAGTAATCCTGCCATCTCGTCACTTCCGGTGTAACCGAAATACAAGGGGAATAGTATTAGTGTACCCCATACAGACCAGAAAACAACTACAATTGCATTACCAGTTAAATAAATGAATACAGTCTTCTTGGAAAAATAAAATACTATACCTCCCTTGAGGAATCCAAGATACTCAACAAGATTCATCTTGTGTCCATCCTTCTCAGAATCACTTTGCTTGATATCTATCATCAAAATAAAGACGATAATCCCAAGAAACACCAGAAGTCCTGATTGAATCTGGAAGGCAAAAATTCTTGAGATATTGGTTGCAGTGTAACCTCCTATCAGTATGGCAATACCAACCAGTGAGGTATCTATTGCCCCAAATCTAGTCATACTGAAACCGTAATTCTTCCTATCAGGATCATCGGCCTCATCAAGATTCTTGTAATTATTATCCAACCAAGATTGAAGAGCCCCGGATTGTAGAGCTGAAGATATTCCAAATACTATTGCCAAGATGTAGAATGAACCAATTGAATCAGCCAATGATAACAGATAAAAACCTATAGCACTAAACAATGTTGCTGAGGATAGCACCCATCTCTGTCCAATGAAATCCCCAATCGCTCCACTGGGATAATCAGTCACCAACTGAACCAGAACCATGGCAGCAACAATCATACCCGAATCTGTGAAGCCTAGTTTATCAATTAGAAATAAGATAAAGAAGGTATTTGTTAAATTCCCAATTAATGAATAAGAGGCTCGAATGAGGCCATATCTCCTCATTATATCTCGACCTTCCTCGGGTAATTGATTTATCCCCACAAAATTATTGTAGAATGACATAATTGACACCTTTTTGGCTAGTCCGTAGGAGTTTATCTCCGTATATTAGTTTAATCATTTTATCCAAATTGTAAAATTCCATTTAAGGGAAATAACAAGAGGAGTACTTTGCCTAGATGATTAAATTTTAAAGTGTGGGTGGTTTTGTACTCCATAATATGAATTAGAGTTTAACAGCGAAAGTCACTGATCATATCCTGTTTAAGTATCTCAATTATAACTCTGATTATACCTCAATTGGTTTTATCTTATCATTGATTTAAATTTTAATTTATATTTGTGTGCTTTTTTTATTCATTATATGAATGACCCACACGGAAATGTGCCTCATTCAACTTATCTGCTTCAATGATCTCAAATGAATATCCAGCAGCAATTCTCTCACCATCTGGCATTAAAAATCCAGATCTTGCAATACTCTCAGCAGGCCTTGAAGCCTTTCTTCTCATAATTAAGCCAGTATTTGCTGGAAATGATAAGGTTACACTCTCTGAGTTTCTTGAAATTTCAACGATTGCCTCTGCTTTAGTCATATTCTTGGGATTTGATTGAAATTCTTCATCAATAAAATATAGTTTGATAGTATCAGTATCAACCACAGGTGTGGGTTCAGGTTTAGCTGTAATTACAGGCTCTGGTTCCGGTTCAGGAGTTACCACAACTGGTTCAGGTTCAGGAGTTACCACAACTGGCTCTGGTTCAGGTGTTACCACAACTGGTTCAGGTTCAGGTGTTACCACAACTGGTTCAGGTTCAGGTGTTACCACAACTGGCTCTGGTTCCTGAGTTTCCTCAGCCATGGGCGAAGGCCTTGGTGTTGGTTCTCGAACTTTTTCTTCAACCACTGGTTCCGGTTCAGGAGTTACCTCAGCCACCGGTTCCGGTTCGGGAGTTGGTTCTACTACTGGTTCTGGCTCAGGTGTTTTTTCCTCGACAACCTCTGGAACGTATTCCAGTTCTCTCTGATCCTCTACTGACACAACTGGACCTGCATCCTTAATTTTTAATAGAAAGTCATAAAATGCGAATTCAGACTTACTGGCCTCTCCCTCATAAATAGTATATTGTAGAGCGAGGTAATGCCGATCAGCATCAATCTTTCTCATCATTTTCTGAGCTTCAACTTTTTCTTCTCTGATGGCTTTGCTACCGATCCAGACATAGAGTGCGTCATTTCCATCAAGAACAAACACGTCTTCAGATTTCAAGCTTGCTCTTTCAAGCTCTACTTCTTCAATAAAAGCCTCATCAAAACCTATGGTATCTTCTTTTGTGTAAACCCTATACAGTTTGTATTCGACCATATCAAGTTCAACATCCAGTAAAAAGCCTGGAGTATCAGCATCTATAACATTAATTTTGATAATTGCATTGAAAGCCTCAGTTTCTTGTCCCTGTGGAATAGTAAACACTGTGGGAACTCCCTGCCTTTCCTCATTATCTATTTTATTAGCGATCCATGCTCCAACACCTTTCTCATCCACTGAGCAGTCCTTACCCAACCAGATAAAAAGCTCAAGATCATTATCTACAACATAAACATCGCCATCATTGAATTGATATACACCATCAACCGGTTCGATTAGTTGCATTTTCTTCTTAACAACATGTAATACTTTCATTTCTGAAATTAGTAATTAATTCATTACTTAAAAATTTTGAATCTTAAAATAATAGAATTGTAAAAAATGAATGATGAATAAATCAAACTTGTACTCCAATACAGCTTTCAGCATTTCTTATTCTGATTAATTAATCCCCTATATTCTCGAATTAATAAGTTATTAATAAAGTACTTGGATAAACTTGAGCTCAAATTATACGTATAATTCACGCTATGCGAAAATTATTTATTAGAATCTAATTACATTTGGAATATATATAAAAAATGAATGGCTCCATTTGGGTTATTTTTCTATTGATAATATTATTTTGAAATAAATTCCATTGAATAAATATATTTATGAAAAATTGATTTATAATGAGTATGACATAATTTGACATATTGCATAATAAGGCTTTGTAATAGTATTATCATAAACATATTGATTTCATATTGCATTACTAGAGAGGGTAAAATCATTCTCTAAATTATTTTCTAATAGAATAAAAAAAGCATATATTAATACCGAATTACTATTTCGAAATAAGCAATTAGTATGCCTATCAGTAAGATATAAATACAGAAGTTTGACCACTAGATTCACATGTCTAAAGAATCTTTAGCTAAAAAAAACGTAATTCAAGCTGCCATATCCTTCTTTCTGGGTATTTGGCTAATTTTTATTGCGCCAATATTTTATGATGAGACAATTTATGAGCTTATCTTCAAAATGTCAAAAGCAGGTACTAATCTGATTGGCAATGCCGGCCCACTGAGTCGATTATACATCGCATCATATTATGCAGGTGTTGAAATGATGGT
>DAOUUM010000402.1 GCA_030668165.1 Candidatus Heimdallarchaeota archaeon | reverse complement strand
TATCGTTGTGGACGAGAATAATAATATCTATGTGATTGGATCAACTCGCTCAGAAGATTTTCCCATACTCAATGCGTTTCAGAGTAATTACAGTGGAGGGGATACTGATACATTTGTATCCAGTTTCACTCCAGATGGTGCACTCCGTTGGAGCACTTACCTTGGTGGATCTGGAATTGAATACGGAAATGAAATTGCAGTGGATTCAGAAAATAATGTATATGTTACTGGTCGTACTACATCTTCTAATTTTCCAATTCTCAATGCATATCAGAGCAATTCTAGTGGGACTGATGCATTTGTAAGCAGTTTCACCTCATATGGTATTATTCGCTGGAGTACCTTTCTGGGTGGATTAGATGATGATATGGGTCTTGGGATCACAGTGAATGGGAATACTGTTTATGTGACTGGTTCCACCGAATCACGAAATTTTCCAACTCTCAATGCCTATCAGAGCAGTCATGGTGGTGGGGGAAGGGATATATTTATTTCCAGTTTCACATTAGACGGTTCCCTTCTCTGGAATACTTATCTTGGTGGATCAGATGATGAGATAGGAAATGCAATTGCAGTGGATAGTGATAATAATGTGTATGTGACCGGGCATACTTACTCATCAGACTTTCCAACTCTCAATCCATATCAGAGTGATTTTGGTGGTGGATCCTCTGATTCATATATAACCAGTTTCACCTCAGATGGTTCCCTTCGCTGGAGCACTTTTCTTGGTGGATCAGATTTTGAGAATGAGCAAGGTATTGCAATTGATTCAGATAATAATGTGTTTGTGATTGGTCGAACCAAGTCTTCTGATTTTCCCATCATTCACCAATATCAGGATAATATTGCTGGATTCTTTGATGCTGTCATCACCAGTTTCACCTCAGATGGTTTAATTCGCTGGAGTACATATTTCGGGGGATTAGGTTATGAACAAGCTTATGATATTGCAATTGATGAAAATATTGTTTATGTCACTGGATATACTTTATCCTCCAATTTTCCAACTCTTAAGGCATATCAGAGTAATTATAGCAGTGTATTTGTATCTAGTTTCTCAAATAATGGGGCTCTCCTTTGGAGTACGTTTTTTGGTGGCACAGACCATCCTATTAATTTTCCAAATATGGATGCTGGAAATGGAATTGTGATAGATGGTGATAATGTAATTGTGACTGGCCAAGTACTGGCTGCTGATTTTCCGATTCTCAATGCGTTTCAGAGTAATCTTGGTGGAGGGATGGTGCTGGGGGAAGGTGATGCATTTGTATCCAGTATTCTGGATCCTCTATCAGATACTGATGGGGATGGAATGCCAAATTTCTATGAGTATCCAAATGGATTGAACCTGACATTAAATGATGCTGAGGGGGATCTCGATGGTGATGGTCTATCAAATCTGGAGGAATACAATCTAGGGACCGATCCCAACATGACTGATAGTGATGACGATGGGGTACCTGATGATGAAGAGGTGCAACGGGGTTATGATCCTTTAAATCCTTTGAGTAACCCACAAACTCAATTGATAATAGTTATAGTGGTAATTATTGTGGTGCTTATCATATCAGTTATTCTGTTAAATCGATTCAGAGTGAAAAAATAGAATTAATAGCAAAAACCGTTGTGTGGTAACAATAAATATACCTGTTTTGGAAAATATGGCATGCACAAATTGGCTCACAAGAGATGTTTTCCCAACTCCCCCAGATCCAATTAGTAAGATCTTATATGTAAAACTTGGAATTGGTGAGCTCATCTAAAGATTCGCGTCATAGAATGAATATATAGTTTTATTTGACGAGATGGGCGTATGAGATAAAATAATCCATGAATTATTCAAGATTACCCAGATCTAATTCTCCCTATAAACAATTTGTATATCCAACAATCTAATTTCATTCTTATCCGCTAGCTTGGTGCTTTTCATGTCTTACTGATTGGATTTTCCCAGAAAGATTGTATTTTTGACATATAGAGATTACTAATACTGTGACAATAACTGATACAGTAACTGTTCAAAATGATACTGGCACAGATAATGGTCTCCTTGATTTTCCCTTATTACCTCTATTCTTTGGTTCTATGGTCATGATAGTAATAGTGATAGGCAGAAAATCTAAGATATAAGTATCATTTCAAGAATTGTAAGTTTATTTAAGCATCCATTCAGATCTGAAGGATTAAGCAATAATTCATCTGGCTATTAAATATTCTAATACTATAGCTAAATAGAAAATTTGATGATATCTGAAAGAATAAAGCAGACAGCTTCTCCCCCACTTGTTAAACTTGGGCAATTAGCTCAAGATACGGATGACTGTATCAGTCTTGGACAGGGGGCACCTCATTATGCACCTAATATTGACTTTATTCAGGAAATTTTTTTTAACAAATTTAACACATCATATCATCAATATACTTCAGATCCTGGAGTGCCAGAATTGAGAGAATTAATATCTGATAAAATACATACTGATAATGCATTCAAAGCCGATCCCAATGATATTGTTATTACACCAGGGGCAAATCAGGCATTCATCAATGTACTAATCACAATTACCGATCCGGGGGATAAAATCTTATTGCTTTCCCCTTATTATTTCAACCATGCAATGGCCTGTACACTTTTTGGAGTGGAATCAATTGAAGTTCCCTTGTTGAATGATTTCAGTATTGATTACCATACTCTGGAACATATAATCAAGTGGATAAGAATTAAAGCTATCGTCCTCGTTAATCCGGGTAACCCGACTGGTGCTGTGCATGGAATGGATGATCTTAAGAAGATAAGAGATCTGATACAGGATACAGAAATCCTGCTAATTGCTGATGAGACCTATGAGTATTTTGTATACGAGGGAAATCATATCAGTGCAGCATCAGTTTTAGGTGATCAGGTAATTACCATTCAGAGTTTTTCAAAAACCTATGGTGTTCCTGGTTGGAGACTAGGCTACTATCATGCCACCCCAGATATTATTGAGGAAAGTATAAAATTACAGGATACAACAGTTATCTGTGCTCCTGCTCCATCACAATTCCTGGGTATTGAACTATTAAAAAATAGGAATAATCTGATACCTGAATTCAAGGAATATTTATTCAAAAATCATAAATTAACAAGAGATCTTATAGATGAGATAGATTGGATGGAAAATAGTCCAAGCAAGGGGGCATATTATTTCTTTCCCAAACAAAATACAAAATACACATCATATGATCTATCCAAAAAACTGATACTAGAAAATAAGGTATATCTGGTCTATGGTGATGCATTTGGCAAGGCTGGTGAGAATCATCTCAGAATATCATTTGCCAATGTTACTGAAGAGGGGTTAAAGGAGTC
>DAOUUM010000251.1 GCA_030668165.1 Candidatus Heimdallarchaeota archaeon | reverse complement strand
TTATTCAATGGCCCCTAAATACGGTATCATGAAATATGCTACCATGGAGACAGTGTGTGGTTATTAAGGATAGTAGGAATCTTGAGGATCCATAATTCCGGATGAATGTTGCATAATTTATGATAGTTTCTTTTCGCTCTTCAAAATTAAAAATTAATTATCAATAGTTAATTATCTCTGTGAATAGTTATAAAAAAACGGACTATAGAATAAGATTACAGGTGAAAAATACAAATGACCGAAGGTGTTTCGATCGTAGGTGCTGGACATGCAAAATTTGGTAAACGGGCAGATGCTGGTTTGCGAGATCTTGCCCATGAGGCAGTTAGCGATCTATTTAATGATACAAAACTAGATAAGAGCGATATTGATGCAGTGGTAATCGGTGTTGCTGGTGATGAGTTCAATGGACAGGGAAGTCCATCTGCAGTGATAAACACTGAAATTGGGCTTACAGGACTACCCACTCTAAGAGTGGAATCAGCTTGTGCCACTGGTACTGCTGGTATAATTGCCGCTTGGAATATGATAAAATCTGGACAGAGGGATTCAGTTCTTGTTGTGGGAATAGAGAAGATGACCTCGGTCAGTTCTTCCGTGGCCACCGAACTAATGGCCCGAGCAGGCGATATCAGATGGGAGTACCCATTTGGCGTATCATTCCCCGGATACTATGCATTGATCGCCACTGCTCATATGGCAGAATATGGGACCACACGTGAGATGCTGAGTTCCGTGGCTGTTAAGAATCATCATTATGGTGCCAAGAATGCACTAGCTCATCTTCCAAGAGAGATAACACTGGAGGAGGCAATGAGTGCGGTACAGATTGCAAGTCCTATGAATCTATATGATTGTTCACTGATCAGTGATGGTGCAGCTGCAGTACTACTGACAAGGGACAGTATTGCCAAGAAATTCACAGATACCCCAATAAGTATCAAGGGTATTGGTATGGGATCTGATGTTCAGACCATGGCCCAGAGAGAATCCCTAACCGAACTGAAAGGTGCTCAGGCTGCTGCCAAAGAGGCTTACAAAATGGCTGGGATCACTGCAGATCAGGTAGATGTTGCTGAGGTACATGACTGTTTCACAATTGCAGAGATTGTTGCCATGGAGGATCTAGGTTTCTTTGAGAAGGGTCAAGCTGGTCCCGCTATTGTTGATCAGCAGACCTATATCGGTGGAAAAGTTGCTGTCAATGTGGATGGAGGATTGAAATCCAAAGGACACCCACTCGGAGCCACAGGAGTATCACAGGCATATGAACTGAGAAAACAACTCCTAGGCGATGTAGGTGCTGGAAGACAGGTAGATGGTGCCAATATTGCATTATCACACAACGTTGGTCAGACTGGTCAGTTTGTCAATGTATTGATTTATGAGAGGGGTAATTAAGATGAAATTTGGATTAGTATCAGTTGAGGATTATCCCACCGTAATGGATGAATTTGCCACCAATCTGATGAATGAAAAGTTCATCGGAAATAAATGCAAGACCTGTGGTAACAAATATTTTCCACCTCGCAAAGCTTGTGAGAATTTTCATAATGAGATGGAGCCCTATGAGGTATCAACAGATGCAACTTTGAAAGCATATACTGTGATACACTTTGCTCCAGATAGTTTATCTGACAAAGCCCCCTATGTGGCTGTGATTGGTGAACTTGAACCTGGAATTCGTGTACTTGCACATATAGTCGGTCTCATGTCCAAACCAAAAGTTGGTATGAAGATGAAACTTAAAAAACAAAAAGTGGATGATGAGAGGGTATATTACAAATTTATTCCCGCATAAACTGATTACAGCTGTCTAGACAAATTAATAAAGTTCATTACAATTATTACGCAAACTAAAATATATTATTTTCGAGAAATCAATCGTAGACCTTCTTTCTTAAATCTATATCTATTATGAATACAATAAGACGATTCTCAATAATTTCATAGATGATCCTATATTTTCCAATTCTGTAAGATCTTTTTCCCTTAAGTGGACCAACTAAAGGTTTCCCATCCTTTGGATATTCGCTTAAATCATCTAAAATCCCCAATAACCTCTTTCTAGATTGACTATCAGATTTTTTAATAAATTTATTGGATGCATTACTCAATACAATCGAGTATCTTTTCACCTATTGTAGCTCCTTTTTCAGTGAATCTAAGGTTGTAGTTTCACCTCTCTCAAATTCCCTTTCCGCATCCTCAATTTTTGACATCAATTCTTTATTTTCCAGGATATCAAATGTCTCCAATATCTGATCGAGCAAATCCCTGGTCTCTCTGAATTGTTTTTTGACATCCTCAGTAATATGGAAAACAGGAGTATCTTCTGATTTAGACATGATATTCTAATAACAAATTAGTTTTCTGATTATAAAAACAATTAGTAAAATATCATTCGCTTTGTAATAATCATAGATTTCATTTTGTAAACACCTAGTAATGAATTATAGATAGGCAGTCCAAAAATAATTATAAACAGATACTTAATTCTTATTCTAATGCTACAACCACACATCAAAGTCGAGACTGTTGACTCTTTTTGCATACTTTCAGGAAATCCGGACCGCGTTCCTGCCATTGGTTCCTACCTCAAGGATTGTGAGGAGGTGGCCAGACATCGAGGATTAATTACCATGAAGGGCTACACTCCAAATAATTCCACTCCGGTTACCATACTGACAACAGGTATGGGTACTGGTAGCAGTGGTATCGTTCTGAACGAGGCCTTCAGTGCAGGGGCTAGAAATTTCTTCAGGGTGGGATCTACAGGCTCATTAATTCAAAGAGATGATATGGGTGTTGGAAGTATTCACATTCCATTTGCTGCAATACCTGATGAGGGTACATCCCAAAAGATAGTTCCTCAAGAGATTCCAGCGGTTGCCCATCCATCACTGTACCAGGCCCTGTGCTCATCAGCAGATACAATGGGCATTTCCTACCATACTGGACTGGTGTGGACCACTGATATCTATTATCATAATGATCCAGAATACTTTAAACAGTGGGCTAGGTATGGAGCAACCTGTGTGGAGATGGAGAGTTCGATGATGAATCGATTCTGTGCCAGCAAGGCATATGAGGTGAGATCTGCAACCATACTGACCTCGGATGGTAATCTTAATGATAAGGAGACTATATATGCGGGAAATCTGGAGGAAAATACCCGATTATTTGCACAGGGAGTTGAAAATACGATTAAAATCACTATCTCTGCAATTGAAGGTATGATTACATAGTTGGGAATTACATAATCAATTAAATAAACCCAGACTAATTAAGCTGATACAGTTATTTTCATACTCTTTTTACTGTATTTGTGTTAAGAGAGAAGATGGTTTTTATATTCTATTAGGGATAATTATAATTAGAAATATGGCATCTAAACTACTCGATAAAATAATTGTTGATCCTGAGATAATGGGAGGCAAACCGGTTATCAAGGGAACCCGTATTCCCATATATATTCTAATTCATATGGTAAGGGATGGTCTTGCTTTCAATGAAATCATTGAGGAATATCCTAGATTATCAGTCAAAGATATCCAAGCTGCTCTTGATTATGCACTTCACAGCATTTCTGATGAGGAATGGAATCTCGATTAGATATTAATCTTCAAACAATTGAATAATTTTGACCTCATAAAACAATTCTATTGCGTAACCATAGAAAATTCTTATATTCAGAATTGAGTTGAAGAGATTGTACTTACTCAGATTAGTTTTTGAGTTGTATGCCAATACGGGAGTCGCCCAGCCAGGTCAATCTGATTGTGCTGAAATTGCAAAATTTAGCATCTTTAGGGCTTACGGTGCTGGGTTTAGGTATTTATGGGCTGCAAGTAGCCTATGAGTGAAAAATCCCAGTCTCTTAGGAGTTCGTGGGTTCGAATCCCATCTCCCGTATCTTTTTCTTTATATTGTATCTACAAACCTTTAGATGGTATTTTGCTATATCTGAATTATGTCTAGAAATTTAATATTATGGTAATCTATCTGTACTATGGTTATTCAAGAATTTCAATGTATATGTGTTACATAGTGCCATTATTCATACTTAGTTACGGTGTACGAACCATCTCGGATTTTCACTAAAAAATTATTGGGTAATTTTTCATCAAGCAGATATTTCATTTCCTTCAAAGTATACATTTTCTTCTCCTTCAATTAACATTCTAGCATATCTAATTGCAGCTTTTATATCGTCATTTGTTAAACTTGGATAATTTTCAATGATTTCCTTGAATTGATATCCTTCCTCAATGTACTCAAGTATGATTGACACCATAATTCTGGTTCCAGTTATAGTGGGCTTTCCACCGCATATTTCTGGATCCACGGTTACTCTAATTTCTTGAACCATCCTATCAAATTACAGATTATTCTTATATAATCTATTTATTTTTCCCGTGACAAAAATCACTCAAATATTATATTTTTCAATCAAATTCAATAAATATTTGTATTAATCCATCTGTATTTTGATTATTCTGGGATATTGATGAATTTATAATTATCTGGATTCTTGTTCAGATCCATGGTGGCATCGATACCAACCTTGATTGATACTTTTTCCTCCTCATTTCTTGCGGGGTCGAGACTGGATCCTCTTGCCTTGTTTATGATAATAATATCATTCTCACCAGTTCTTGTTACCGTTGCCCATTCAACCATCACTGGATCATATACATCAATATCAGTATTAACCACAGTTACCCATTTGAGCGATGCATGTGCACCAAATGCAGCCATAATCACGTTTTTACCATCTCCATTATTCTGTATCTCTACCGAGATGATTGCATGTAACCATCCACCTCCACCAGTTGATAGATAGACATCACCAACCTTGGGAACGACATTAGCCACAAATTCTTTGATTCTTGCCTCTCTTCCAAGTCCCATCAGTATGAAATGCTCGGTTTTTGATGGTAAAATTGTTGTGAAATAGGGATTGTTCCTGTAGTAAACCCTGTCAATAACCAGTACTGGTTCCTCTCTCACTATATCCAGAGATCCAGTAATATCCACAAATGGTCCCTCCTTCTCCCTTCTCTTGTTAATTATCCTGCCCTCATAGACAACTTCTGAATGGTAGGGTACCAGTATCTTGCTGTGT
>DAOUUM010000111.1 GCA_030668165.1 Candidatus Heimdallarchaeota archaeon | reverse complement strand
TTATTGAGTCATCAGTTTCATCAGCGGATAATTTTTTCAGTGCAATCTCCCTCACATATCGATTATGATTATGCTGGACAATTCGACGCAGATAATCAAGACTTGATAATTTTCTTGTTGCGATAGAGGATAATTCCCCATGTTTAATATTATCAATTACCTCGATCAGATACTCATCAGTTGATATTCTACTTACCGCTTCCTCTCTGATCTCGGTTATTTTCTCAGAATAGGCAATCTCGTACAAATATTCCTCATTTCTAATTTTTAAAGTCGCGGTTTTTCTAATCGCATCCACTGGATCAAACCTAGCGATTCTAAAAAGAATCTCCTCTGTGGAGGCATTATCTGTTGATTTTATCTTCCAAATAGCTGAATAACGACACAACCAGTTATCATCCTCCTCTGCAATGGATAATAGTAGTTTCACATGCTGAGGACTTAATTTTTTTATTGCTGCCTCTCTAACCTCATTATGGTTTTCCTTGAGACTAATAGATTTCAACAAGGACTGATCATCTAATCGTCTGATAGCAGCTTTTCTGACCTGGGGATCCAAATCCTCGATCGCAATTTTCTGGATTAGTTCTATATTATCAATCTTTTGAGTGGCCTCCCTGCGAAGCAATGGTGAATGATCCTCCACAGCAAAATATTCGAGTAAGGCCTGATCCGTGATTTTCTTCACAGCTGCCGCCCTAATATAATCGTTCTCCTCCTCTCTTGCTATTAATTCAAGTGTCTCTGCCATGCTTGCATTGTGTGGAATGTTTACACTCAGATTGACCGAAAATTTCACCATTTTCCCTGTATTTATTAAGACACAAGAACATATAACTCAGCTGAAAGGGGAATGGATTTTATTGTTATCGGCTCAAATAATGGAATTGTACAAAACACACTGTGAAATTATAAAATTGTCATTTATTCAAATGGAGCTACAAAGTTTATGAATATTGAAAAGAAAATCGAATTGGGTGCACTAACCAGATGGAAATAAAGACACCATTCACAATAGCCGTTTCAAGTTTCAAAGGTGGAACGGGTAAATCTGCCTTGGCAATCAATCTTGCCACATATCTTGCAAAGATTGGTTACAATACAGCATTACTGGACCTGGATTATGGTGCTCCATCACTCTATTCATTTTTCGATTTAAAACATAATGGACCAACATTGAATGATGTACTCATCAAACATATCCCACTGGAAAATGCCTTGATTAATGCCAAAGAGCATCTGAAGCTTGATTTATTGGGTAATCTCTGGGTGGGATTATCGTCACCAAAGAATGAAAACACCAGGGTGATGATTCGCAGGAATCAACATGAGGCCAGAGATGATGCTGCAATGCTATTTCAGTGGATTGACCGTATAAAAAGTCCACCCTACAATGTTGATGTGATTATTTTGGATACTGCTCCTGGTATGAACTTTTTGTCGGTAAATGCAATCTCTGCTGCGGATATATCAATTGTTCTGCTTAGATTGGTAAATGCTGATCTTTTAAGTACAAGAGAGATGATTGCAGGACAACATGCTAAATTAACAGATAAGATCCTATTAATGGTGAATCAGTTACCCGAAGATTACGCAAACGAGGAATATGGTCCAAAGATTAAACAATTAATCAATACCCATATCACCGACAAAATTGAATCTGATGTGAATTATCTGGGAATAATACCCCAAGATCCAATATTCTTGGCTTTGGAGGTTGAGAATATGCTTGAATTTTTGCATGATGAAAATGCGGTAAGAAGCATTCATATTACTAAAAATCCAGAAGGTAGTTTTTCCCAAGCCATTGAATCCATTGCGGTTCATCTTAATTTGGGGGGATATCGTGGCAATACTTAGTTTATATATTTTCACAGATACTGGATTGCCTTTAGTCACCAGATATTTTGGCAGGGAGAACAAGAGAGTGGAGGGTCTGGTTACCCCATTTTTGGTAATTACATCACTGAGGTTCAAAGAGATCACTGGAGAACCTTTGACTCAGATTACCCTTGGAAACAAGATGACTCTATTTATAGTCGAATTTGCTAATATTCTTGGATCAATATTGGTACAGGGTTCTCAGGATTATGCAATGGATCTTGATCTTCTCATCAGGAGTTTTTACAAGAAATATATCAAATTGCTTGATCCAAGAAAATTGCAGACAAATATTTCCCAATATGATGATTTTGATAAAGATATTCAAAAAATACTGCCCATTGATACTGAGATTTCATATGTCAGATTACCAAACAAGGCACTTGACACATTGACACTATCTGAGTATCCCCAAATAAAAGATCTGCTGAAAAAAATCATTGTAGGGAATGAAATCTCATTCCGCGATGCATCTGAAATCGTTTACAATCATGAGATGAATCCTCAGATAATGGAATTAATGAGTGAGGGTAGGTTAGGAGTAAAATTCGTCAAAACTCTTCAAGAACATTTTTACTTTATATTGTGAATTGATGTGTTTAGCAACAACCAGCATCGCCACTGCATGAGGTACATCCACTACCAGCAGCAGCAATAAGTTCAGTATTGGGGCTGTTTATCTGAAATCCGGTTTTCTCGGTGGAACGTAAGTAATCTACATTGGCTCCAGTTAGATATGGAAAACTAATACGATCGATACGAACCACCACACTATCAACGGAACAGGAATGATCATCGTCGGATTTCCTTGTATCAAGAGCCATTCCAAAAGACATACCACCTACTGCGGATTGTACATATAATCTCAGAAATAAACCTTCTTTATCCTGGGCACTGATAACTTTGAGGATTTCCTCCATTGCCACCTCAGATAGAGTTACAAAGGGTTCACTGTGTTCTTTAACTTCATTTATGCGATTTATATCAATCATGGAAACTTCTTCTGCCATTTTAAAATTAGCTCAAGATTATTTATTGAAACATCTCTATAAAGGATTTAGTTAAGGTAAATTAACTAATATATGTGTTATTTGGATAATAAGCCACTGTGAATTAAAAAGTCCACTTAATGGATAATCAAAATTTACTTATTGTGAATATAGGAATTATTATTTCAGTTCTAAAATCAAAACAGGAGTTTATTTAGGATAATAATACCAAATCAGCAATTAGCCCATATCTATCACGAGTAGTTCATATAGAATATTGATAAGTTATAGATGCTGTGGACAAAATTGGGTAAAATCAGTAAACAGGAACTTGCATCATTTATTGACTTTGAATGCGAGCGTAAAATATTTGTTGAAATGGGGATGGAAGATTCCAATTGGATGACACCTGTCCGTAAAATAATTCCTCTGGATAGGCATCGGCTAGGTATTGAAGAATTAACAACCAGAATTGGGAAGATATATGAGCAGAAAATATTTAAATCGATGAATCGATTGAGAACTAGATTCAATACAAGTGCAGATGGTAATATCTCTCGTACCAGTTTTAATAAGGAAAAATTGGAAGAAATCTATATTGATGTCAAGGAAAATAATGATCTTCTAGTCCTTGAACATGGTATCAGACCACCATCCTTCTTTTATCAGGGCTTATTTGATCCCTCAAATCCAGCGTCAAAATCAATAGAGAATATGGAATGTTCTCCAATAATATATCCAGATCTGATGATATTCAGGCCTCCAATGACAGATACTGAAATACTGGCAGATGGAACAATTGCTGAAGTAAAAGCTGATAACAATAGAGTTGGTATTAGTATTATAGACATAAAAAGCAGCCATGAAGAAAACATAGGCAAAAAACAATTTATCGAGATATTTTTCTACGCCAATGCTCTACATGCATTTCTCAAAGAGAACCAATTATTAACCAAATTCTATGTAAGTACTAATAACAATGGGATTCTACCCAAATTGGAGAATCCATACTTTGATTCTCTTGATGACTTACTAGCAAAAATTGTTAAGATTGATTGGTTTGATTCAAGCAGAATATATTCATCCACTGTCTCCCTGTTGCAAAAATTATGGGATGCTGCCCCCCTTGCCATAGAGGATGTTGAACTGAATCTGAACACCAAATGTGGTAGATGTAGCAATCTCAAGGATTGTTTGACAGATATGGGATTCTATAAGGATAATAAATCTATAGCAGATATCAGATTGATTCCCTACATCAAACCAGCAATAGTGGAACAGCTGGAGGAGAAGGGTATTGGTACACTTGGAGAACTAGAGGACAGGATTGACACACTTAAGGTTGATGATTTACCGGATCCTCTTTATCCAGAGATACCCATGTTGAAATTGAAGACCAGTTCCATAGTTAGTGGAACACAAAAAACTCCAGAACAGGGGAAACTATTCAGTGCCAAGCTTCCAAATTTCATAGATATTGCAATTACAATGAACGGTGAGCTGGATCCTCTCACAAACAGGGTCTTTGCAGCTGCATTTAATCTCAATGTATTTGTCAATGAATCAAGTTATCATTCAGATCAGTTCAAGAAATGGTTCACAATCTGGAAGGGAGTACTGGATGAGGAGATAGATTTCGATGAGCTAATCTTTCAGTTGGAGGATCTGATTGATACAGAATTAAGTATCAGGGAGATACAGGAGTATCACAGGATTTTGCTGGGCTTTCAAATTTTGAAACCCACTATTCGACCTGCAACGGATGAACAAAACTATTCACTTTATTCAGTTGCTATGAGTTATCTGAACAAGGATTTTGAAGATAATAGTGAGTTCAAATTAGCCAGATTCTTGGTAAATACAGGACATTCTCTGATCAGATTCGCTGCAATTACCGAAAAATACGTTTACACAAGATTTACGCCTAATGACAAGGAGATAATCTATCGCCCCAAAAGTGCCCTGTACTACTGGAGTTCTGAGATTCTGGATTCACTTGAACAACTAATGCAAAGACATATGAAGACTCTTTTCACTAATACGGGGATTCAGAATAAGCTATCAGATTTGGTTGCCTGGATCACTCCCAAGGATGAGAATGTGAAAGACCCGGATCAGCACAAGAAGATATTCGACCTCAGGGCCTATGTGGAATCAACCCTGGGCCTGCCATCAATTGTAAACTATACATGGCATGGATTTTATGAGTTGATAACTGGGTTCAGTTCTCATCCAGCTTATTACACTCCTCTTTTCAATTACATTGACCACAGTCATTGGTATCGTTTTGTTGATGCACCGGAGAGACAGGATCTACTAATGGATACCAAGAAACAAAGCAAAGAGGACATCGAGGCCAAGCTTAAAGAGCAGCTACTACACAAAGTACGAGCACTCAACACAATTAGAGTGGAATTACAAAAAACTGGTTCTGATATCATCAGATCCAGATCACCACCAAGCATGGGAGATTATGGCAGGGCAGCCAGAGTTCCCATAGAATATCATATCATAGCCAAGGTATGGTATCAATTCTCCAAACTGACCACATCCATCCAAATGACTGAGGCCGAGGAATACCGGTATTTGTTCACCCAACAGGCTGTTGGAAAACTGATGGCTGCAAAGGTGGATGATTTAACTGTGAGAGAGATTAAAAATCCCAAGCGTGGCAAACCAGGAGAATTCACCTACAAGTATCAGTACTCATTTAACATCTCTGGGTTATCAAGCAATGTAAAGTTCTCTGAGGGAAGTATGGTTCTGTTGATACCTGAAGAACTGCGTGATAACAATAGGTACACCTACAATGCCAAGATTAAACTAGAGGATATGGTATGGGATAATGAAAATCAGAGATACAATATAAGATCGGATGAGATCTACAAGAACCTTCCCGCAATCCTCAACGATCTTACTGGATCTCATGATTCTGTTCAGTGGTATCTCTATCCTCACCAATTTGATGCCTGGAGCGGTAAGTTATACAAATTACTAGCATCATTTAACTTTGGGTCCTCATTTTTGGGACATACCCTCTCCTACCTGTGGAATCTGAGCAGAATACCCCCAACTGCAATTACTGATGATGTTGTTCTCAACGAGGTCTATATGTTTAGGCCACACTTACTCAATAAAGAAATTGTTAATTATTCCAAAATTAGCAGTCCCATGGAGTTCACCCCAGATAGCTCACAGTCGGAGGCAATCCTTAATTCATTGAATCATACTGTATCAGCGATTCAGGGACCACCTGGAACTGGAAAGAGTCAAACGATTGCCACCCTGTTAGATGAATTTTTGATCAATAGGGATCAGCCGACAAGAATACTGATCACCTCTTTCTCATACCAGGCACTCTTTGTCCTGATTGACAAGGTGAAAGATAGTCTTTACAAAGATGGTAGCAGAAGTGAGATTGCTTCCCTACCCCGCATTTTCCTGAGATCTGCTTACAAGGAGGATCATCCAGATGCTCATGATCTCATTAATACTGGTAGTACCACATGGCACTTGAATGGAAATCCATTGCGTGGTAAATTTCTTACGGAACTTATCGATCATGATAGTTTTATCATCTTCAGCGTACCTCATCAGATTTACAAACTGCCAATGCGTAGACCAAACAGGAAAAGGGTAATACTACCTGAGAATTTTAAATTTGATATTATTATATGTGATGAGGCTTCACAGATGCCTGTGGATCAGTTTTTGGCACCAATGCAATTGATTGGTGAACATGATCTTAAACTAGTGCTACCCAAATTGGATGAGGCTATAGAATCAGTTGAAGAAATCAATGATATCAGTTTAAATGAGATTCCAGAGGATCTTACCAAGGTGATTCTGGTTGGTGATTTTAATCAACTACCACCGGTTCAAAATATTACCCCACCCAAATCACTGGTTAATGTACTCAGTAGCGTTTTCACCTACTTTATTGAACATATGAAAATACCATCCAAACAGTTGAAAACCAACTATCGATCCAATGAGGTAATAGTGGAGTACACCAATCAGCTTAATCTTTATGACAGGATCACCGCATTTGAAATCAATTCTAAAAAATTGATCAGTGGAAACACGGATAAACTTGATCCCCTGATGAGGGAAATAATGGATCCTGAGAAAATTGTCACCACAATTATCCATGATCACAAGCACGAAAATGCTCTATCCGAACTCGAGGCAAATATATCTGTCAATCTGATTCTCTCCTACTATAAAATGATAAATCCACAGACAGCTGAACAGGAGAAGGATTTCTGGTATTCCCATGTTGGGATTGTGGCACCCCATAATAGCCAATCACGACTGATTATCCAGTTGATTTTCAGAGAATTATCACAGAATGATGGCACACGACTATCAGATAATGAACTGATGAATGCACTGAAACAGACCATATTCTCGGTGGAGAAATTCCAGGGATCGGATAGAAATTTCATCATAGCCACCATCGGTATATCATCCAAGGATCAGCTACTTGCGGAGGAGGAATTCATATATGATATCAACAGATTCAATGTATTGACCTCGAGGGCAAAGAGCAAAATTGTCCTGATTGCCAGTAGAAATTACATCAATTATATCCCTAAGACAAGGGAGGTGATGCAGAGTGCTGCCAGAATAAGGCTCTTTGTGGAGGATTTCTGTAATCAGAGTAAAATATCACAAGTTGATTGTAAGGAACATGGTCAAGAAAATATAGAGATCAGATGGCGTGATAAGATCTAATCTGATAGTCAATAGAGTCGCCTATGACTAATTTCTACTGCACAATTCATCTAGAAATTGTCAATATGTAATTATTTTAATTTATTTATTCACCTCTGAGTCAGTAAATATTAAAAACTAAATAATCCATACTAATTTACATGGGTTCCGAGATAGAAAAACAAATTGATGACAAAACTGAAGATAATGTTCTAAATACTTCAGGACCGTTTAAAATTTCTGTTATTGGTGATTTGAATGTTTCCAAGGATGCTGTGATCAATAATATGCTCGGTGCCACCCATCATGAACAGATTAGCCAGTGTGAGGGAACCAAATCCTTCAAAGTATACTCCGAGGAACTGGCAGCAACATTTGATATCTGGTACAGAGATAGTGCGTCTGTAGATCAATCATCTTGCCTCAAGGAAACCCAGGGGGTAATAGTTGTGTTTGACCAAGAGGACAGGCAATCTTTTGATAACATGAAGACACATGTGCAGCAGATGGTTAATCTTGGTG
>DAOUUM010000265.1 GCA_030668165.1 Candidatus Heimdallarchaeota archaeon | reverse complement strand
TGACATTTATCATCCGGATGAGGTTCTCACTGAGGTTCGAAGGAGTACTTCAGTTAATGCTTTTGGGAAGAACATATGTGATCTGTTGGTGGAACATAACCTAATACATCCTCAAGCCATATTATGGTTCGACCATCAGGATGAGAAAGTTGGGCATGTAATAATTGTTAAGTGATTAATATGACTAGAAGATTCTGTGCCAATTGTGGAGCCACTGATGTTGGTTTACATGATAACTTTTGTAGTGAATGTTATTGGAAGCTTAATACTTTTGTTTCTGTCAAAAAAGATCGACTTGAGATAGCATACTGTCTTGATTGTGGTTCCATTAAACAACCATCTGGTTGGTCTGGTAAGAGTATTCAGGAAGAAATTCCTGAAAAAATTGCCTATGCCTTCATCAGAAATATTGTAGCCCATGATGAAGCAGATATTATCGTTCATTCAATTAGTGAGATCAACTGGTTAAATCCCAATCCGGAGTTCATCATTGAGTATCTCATCCGTGGAGATATTATTGAGGAATTTTCATCCCATGAAGTAGTAATTCCGGTGGAGATAAAATTGCTCGGTGGAATTTGCACAATTTGTGTTAAGAAAAAAACTGGTGCTGATGAGGTTACAGTTCAACTCAGAGCATTACATAGACATTTGACAAAAGATGAAAAAGATTTTGCGACGAAACTTGCATTTACTCTCTCTGCAGAGATGGAACCAGAAATACCATCTGCCTATATCAGTGATATTTCTGAGTATCATGGAGGCCTAGATTTCTCTATTGGTGATAATTCACTTGGTGAAGCTGTTGTATCTGGATTAAAAAAGCACTGGATAGGACATCATGCAAAGAATTACAAACTGATAACCGAGAGCAAAGATAACAAGAAAGTATACAGAACAACGCACCTGTTCAGAATCCCTGAGGTAAAAATGAATGATCTTGTCATATTCAAATCCTTACTGTTCAAAGTATTACATATTCACAAAAGTGGAGTGGTAATAAGATCTCTAAGAACCAATCAGAAAGAAACAACCACAAAATGGGACAAACTGATCATACCCTCGAGGCCTATCCAAGAAATAAAGAAAATAGTAATATCGGAGGATTATTCAAACTCTTCCTATCTACTGATGGATCTTAATTCCTATGAAAATGAAGAGGTGGATAAATCAGACTTCCCTGTTGACTTACCAGTGGGGGATGAAATTACCCTCCTTGTGTGGGAAGATAAGTATTACTTGCCGTCTAAATAATTAAATTATACTTTTAAATAAAACCCTGGCCTTGGATTGAGTACTCTACCCTCGGTTTGTAATTTAATGATCAAGTCCTTCAATTCGGTCTCATCAATTCCTGTTCTCTGTGATATAAGGGCGGGTGTGTTTTCTTCTTGATTATCAACAAGTGAATTGAAAACTATTTCTAATTTTGAATCCTTGTTTCCCTTATATTCCCCATCTGTTTCAGAACTATCCATCATCCCCATCTCATCAAAATCCTGTTCAAATAACTTCGATCTTCTATGTATTTCCCATGAAATATCGTCCTGTTTGAAGATCCCTTCGGGGTTGATATAAATCTCATTTTCCCATTCTTTGACTTTTCCTAATACATCAATTATCATACCTTTGGTTATATTATCTATCATGTCAAGATCATTTCTAACAATTCCATCTTTATCCTGTAACTTACCCTTCCAAAGTTTCAGTCTAATAGTATCTGATCCGTCATCTATTGTTAGGGAACCATATGTACGGTCCTCATTAATATAAACAGATGATACAATTCCAAATATTCTAACCCTCAGTACGGGTTTATCATTCAAAGAAAAGAATTTTCCAGTTGGAGCCTCGATAAATTTGCCTTGATTGATCTTTTCAATTCTGATTAAATTGCCACTTCCTCTTTTCTTTACTCTCACAGTCACAGATCTCCAATTCATGGAAGATTACAAAAAACCTAGTATTTATTTTCTTATCTAACGTTAAACCAGATACTAAATCTAATCATTGGTTTTCTTTTTCTAATCATAATGTTATTACATATAAATTATTTAAACGACTAATATTGATAAGAGAGAGTTTACTCAAACTGATTTATTATTTCACTTAGCTCTGACAATGAACGATTGATAATGGATTCTTGTTTGTGAACCTCATCATTGTACTCTTTTAGCAGCTTATAATAAAGATCTTTGGAGATATCCTTCTTAGCATAGGATCGGTTGGTATTTGAGATATTCAATTGAGTATCATCAAGTTTCTTGTAAGCAAATACGATCCTCTCTGCAAGACGTTTGTATCGTCCTCCTTGTTTTGTAAGATCAGCAATTGTCTTTTCTAGTAATTCTTTTTGATTTCTTAATCTGATTTTTACCTTCTTAACCTGGGAAGCATAATCTTTTTGAGATAATTTCTTTGCTTTTCTTTTTACTTTCAGATCATTAATAGTGTCAGATGCACTTCGAACCTCACTGAAATTATCGAAAAATCTTGTGATTTCATCAATTGGAATTTTCTCTTTATCATGTTGAACCGCCATACTCTCTTTCATCTTTATCTGTTTCAGCAGCACTACGACTGCAACCAGTCCAAATATGCTTAGGATAAAAGTAAATAAGTACTGAAAATGTCCAATTCCATTATAGGAATAAACTATCACAAATGCGAAATTATCCAAATGAGTTGCATTTACAATATCGATATGTAATTCTAAATGATTGAAATAACTCAATGTATTTCTTTCAACCACCGTACTCATCGAAACCTTAGAAATAGATGATTGGGGGATGTAACTAGTACTCTCAAGAGTAGTACCTGCCGGGAATTCATAGACAGTCTTCAAATCATATATTGTTGTATTATATAATGAGAATAATGTGGTGTTCATTGTAGAAACACCATTCTCGATAGATATAATTCTGGATGAGTTCATCTCATAATCCACAGTGAATGTGTATTCTTCTCCACCGTATATTGGATTTCTGAAATTAACATTGAATAATCTTATACCCTCTTCAACCTTTGATCTTGGAAATCCATCTTCATGCTCTCCAATATTTAATCTACCAATCTCATCAAATGCACTTAATATTTTGGAATGCTCATTTAATTGCATTGTGAACCCAACAATTTGGAAATTCAGATTCAATTGAGTTGGATTTTCAGGTCTAGGGGCTCCCAAATGGATCATTGTCATGGTTTCTGTAACATGCACAATTCCCCATGGATCAATTCTTGCTATCCTAGTTGCATCAGTGAATGCAAAATCAGTGGTAGCAGATTGAATCACAGTGGGATCATCTATTAATGAAGAATCAAATACAATTTTAGTGTAATCATAATTCTTGACTAGTCCTTCAACCGGTTCAAATGCAGTTCTGGTCATATTTCTCCATTCCAATAATACAAGGGATCTTAGAATTGGATAAGTAGAACCATCAACAACAATATGGTCCATAAAATCTCTATTGAACCTGTCCTGATCTGCTTGTAATCTAATTCCAATCAGTGAATTTTCAACTGCCAGATTTGGATAAGTGGGGATAATTGGGGATATGAACTCTCCTCTTTGAATATCCGCTCCTATTCCCTCAAAGGTGATGGAATTAAGAGTCTCAAATCTTGCATAGACATATACACCATCTAAAGTACTATTTGCTAATGTATTATTGACGGTTATATCCACAGAATATGTGGTAACATTTTGACCTACATATTTTGTAAAGGGTTTGATATTTTTACTAGCAAATAAACCAAAATCTGTATCGAATTTTGAGTAGAATGTAGATTTGATCACATTTTCATCAAATTCTGTAGGTAATGAAATGTTGAAATATCTTAATTCAGTCTCATTTCCATGAATCTTGATTTTTAGATTATCTTCTAGAATTAACCTTGAGGTCGTACGGATAGTCATATTTCTTACTACAGACTCAACTGATGCATTCAGTTCGACTACTTGTGGTTGACCCACAATACTGTTAGTTTGTACACTTGATGGAACGTTATCATTCCACGTGTTGACATCATTATTGTACTGACCTCCTTCTGTAGTGAACATCATAGTCACAAATAGTAGCAGAACAGCCATAGAAAACAATTTTTTACTACGCAAATTTAACCCTCTAATCTTTTGATATATCAGCGAGCTATTGGGTATTTATAGTTCTTTCGAGATAGCGCGCTTAATTCTAACAAAGATTTCATTCACAGAATAAATTATATCATAGTCCACACTTACTTTTTTTGAAATGGTGTTAGTGAATAAATATTTCATTTAAGAGTCCACAATGCTGACATTTTATTCGATGCTCCCCTTTCTCAAGTGTTTTTGATGCTATCTTCCTGGCACATTTGCACACCCATCCCAAAATTCTTACCGGATTACCCCCTACCAATGCATGTGGTGGTATTTCTTTTGTTACCACTGATCCAGCAGCAATCAAACAATTTTCTCCTAGATTATTTCCACAAATGATGGTGGCATTTGCACCAATGCTGACTCCATCACTTACATGTGTATAGGAGATCTCCCAATCAGCAATTGCTCTTGGGTAAAGATCATTAGTGAATGTGACATGAGGTCCCACAAATACATTATCTCCAATTGTAACTCCATTATAAATCGATACCAGATTTTGAATTTTTACATTGTTTCCAATTTTAACACCTTCATCAATATAACTACTCTTCCCCACTATTACATTATCTCCAATTATAGCAGTATCTCTTACATGGGCGAAGTGCCATATCTTTGAACCAGTTCCTATTATCGCTCCATCATCGATAATAGCGGTTGGGTGCACGTAAATTTCAGCCATATGTTGTGAATTAAATTGATTTATTTTAAAATAATCATTATAGGATATATTTATTCAATAATCACTTAACATAAATTCATTTTATCCTATTA
>DAOUUM010000555.1 GCA_030668165.1 Candidatus Heimdallarchaeota archaeon | reverse complement strand
CAGCACCTATTGCACTAATTCCATTTAATATGACAGAGGCAATCTTTACGAATGCCAGTCTAGCATTTTTGGGATTGAGCATACAACCTCCTACAGCTGATTGGGGGTATGATTTGGTTAAGAATAGGAGTTTAGCAAGTGTTCGAACAAGACCTTGGTTAACGGTATTCCCAGGACTTATGATCTTCTTTCTATCATTTGCTTTTGCGCTTATTGGTGATACGTTGAATGATAGATTTAACCCCTTGATCGGAGGAAAAAAACATGACTGAGGACAAACCATTACTCGAGATCAAAAATCTTGTCATAGAATATCCCATCAAGGACGGCCGAGTTCGTGCTGTGGATGATGTTTCTCTTTCTTTATATTCAGGAGAGGCACTGGGCCTGGTTGGTGAATCTGGATGTGGGAAAAGTACTCTTGGATTTTCAATATTGAGATTAATCAAGGGTGGTGAGATTAAAAATGGTGAGTTGTTATTTGAGAATAAAAATCTCACGGATCTTGATGAAGATGAAATGAGAAAAATGCGGGGAGATCAAATCTCAATGATATTTCAAGCCTCCCAAAATGTATTGAACCCGTTACAAACAGTATCCGAACATTTTATTGATACTTTAAATGCTCATTTTGGGAAGAAAAATAAAAAAATTAGTGATGAGGAATGGGAAAAAGTGACTAAACTCATCGAACAGCTAGAAATTTCAGAAAATAGATTAAAAGATCATCCATTTCAGTTCTCCGGTGGAATGCAACAGAGAATTGTGATAGCATTGGCATTGCTTCTACAACCAAAATTATTGATAGCTGATGAACCTACCACAGCTCTTGATGTTCTGGTACAGGCAAGAATATTGAATCTTCTCAAAGAATTGAAGGAGGAATATCAATTAACCATGATATTCATCAGTCACGATCTTGGAGTTGTGGCAGAGGTGACAACTCGGATGGCGATAATGTATGCTGGACAAATTGTCGAAATTGGAGCTACAAGATCTATATTTACCCAACCAATGCATCCCTATGCAGAAGCATTGCTCGAGGCAATACCCGAGGTAAAAGATGAACACAGAAAGATCCAGAAATCTATACCAGGGTCTCCACCAGATTTGAGACATATAATTGTGGGATGTAGATTTGCAGATAGATGTAAATATGTAAAAGACATCTGTAGAAAATCACAACCAGAACTGGTGCAACTGAAAACTGAAAATTCAAGACATTTAGTGAGGTGCTTTAGATATGACGACCAACACAAAGAAAATTTTAACTGAGACAGAAATAAAATCTGATAATGGGGATAGTACCCCGTTATTAAATGTAATTTCTCTGAAAAAATACTTCCCAGTAGAACACGGCTTAATTGGAAGGCTATTCTCAAAAACTAAAGATTATGTGCATGCCATTGATGATATTGATTTTCAAATAAATGATGGTGAGATATTTTGTCTGGTAGGTGAGAGTGGATGTGGTAAAACAACCACTGCAAGAGTTGTTAGTGGATTAGAGGAAAAAACATCTGGAACCTTCAAATGGAAGGGTGATGAGATTAAAGATAGTGAACTCAAACCACAAAAAGAAGATGTTAAATCCCAAATTGTTTTTCAAAATCCATATTCATCATTGAATCCCCGAATGAGATTGGGTGATGCAATCAGTCATCCATTAATCATTCATGATCTGGTTACAGATCAGGATATCAATCACAAATTAAAAATGGCTAAAATCGGTGAATTTGCATTGGTGATAGGATCATTATTATCATTTTTCCTGTACATACTGTCTAATGGTTTTGAGGAGATCAAGACACTACTCATTACACTTGCTGTGATAAGCCTGTTAGTAGGGTTAATCTTATTTTTCTGGTTAGGAAAAATTCAGAGAGGTAAAATAGTAATTCCACAGGTATTGGAATTAATTGAAAAAGTGGGTCTATTCCCT
>DAOUUM010000410.1 GCA_030668165.1 Candidatus Heimdallarchaeota archaeon | reverse complement strand
TCACTAAATTTAGTAGCATTTCCATCGTGTGATCTCAGATACATAAAGTGTCTGACACCATATGGATCTATAACTGAGGTGTAATGAGTTGCACCAGTCTCATCAAGAACCAGTTCCTTATCCTGTTCAAATATTCTTTTCACTGCACTGGCAGGGCTTGCCATCGATATAGCAAAGATAAATATAATTGACACACTCAATAATTTTACTTTGAATGATCTGGAAATTTTTGACATATACATTTTCTGAATTTTGCTCACGCATATAAATAATATTTTTTGTCTAGGTAAATTTCTGTAAATTATTACACGATTTCCAAAATATGTTTCTAGTGGATGAAAATATGTCGAAATATAATATAACACAAATATTATCAGCTTGAATGGAAGTGGAAAATAAATCAGTGATTATGAATTTAGTAACCACACTATCGATTTATTTTAATTAGGTAGGATTACTTTGAGATATAGCAACCGTGATTATTTTTGATATTTCAATCTAATATTGATCGGTTCTAAATTAAAAGGGCGTGTAGCTCAGCTTGGCAGAGCAACGGACTCTTAATCCGTCGGTCGAGGGTTCGAATCCCTTCACGCTCATACTGACCCATTCGAGCCTGTTTTTTTCATTTAAGATGCTTTCCAATTTCGGATGATGTCGCAATTTTAGACAATCTACACCAATTTTCCTAATTGGCTCTGTTTAAGAGATAGCTCAATTACACTATCATGTCAATATATTGAATTAGAATTAAATATCAGATATCTGATAATTTATTTCTCCAGAAAGGATATATAAAATACAAATTGGATCAAATTTCAAACTCTGAATCAACAATATCATCGCTTCAAACCTCACAATTCATTAAAAATTGTTTTTACATTTTTTTTGATATTTTTGCATAAACAGATTATTGCGTATAATCGAGAAATAACTTTGTGTGGATAAACTTTATATATCAGATTAGGAGATTGTTATTCGGCAACAATTTCGAGAGAAGTAGGAAAGTACTGTTATCCGGCTCTTGCTGGATTTCCGTATGTTCGCATGATTACGTGTTCGCAGAATTGTGTGGTTTCCTCTCCTTGTGATACCATTCCTGATTTGAATTACTTTGAAGAGGGATGGGTTACCAGATCGCTGATTTATTTCAGGGAACGGAAATAATCCATGAAAGTGGAACTTGAACAGTAAACCGGTAAAATGGCGCTGATTAAGTCCATGGAAATGGAACTGATACGGTACACCTGTAAAATGGAACCGACGCAGTCTCGGCATGAAAGGTGGTAGATGGCGGAAAAGCTTTTATCACTTTACAGATTTGGATATCACGGTTGGGATTGTTGCCTTTTTTGATTGGTTAGTTCATTTGAATTGATAATTTTAACAAATTTTCATTATATAGAGCTATTCCTTATCAATTATTCTTATTATGCTGACCATTAATTCATTGAATTATGAACTCTGAGCTAACATTATGGGAATATCGTTATGTCTATATGAAAACCAATACGGATAGTGGTGAGATTGAGTATATGTTGAATGAGATGGGTAGTACCGGATTGGAGCTGGTGAACGGATCGCAGGAACCGGTGGAACACCCAGTGAAGCCAAGATACATGGTTACATATTCAAGAGACCAATAATGAGGTGATTATTTGATCAGTGATGAGGAACTTGCCCAATTCAACCAGTTAAATGTGGGGATAATTGCCCATGGAGATGCAGATGGAATCTGCTCAGCAGCCATTGTAAAATCTCTCTATCCAGGTTCAGATGTTATATTTACAAGAGCAAATCAGTTACACAAGGCAATCAAGGATCTTGAGGACAGAGTGATCACCCTGGATATCCTGTTCATACTTGATCTGGCAATCAATCCAAAGAAGAAGGAATATGTGTTGCAGAGATTGGAAAATGCAAGTAAAAGATACAAGATATATTATTTTGATAATCATACCCTTCCAAAGGGAATGGATGAGTCTGAAATATCCAAATTTTTTGTTAAATTCATAACGAAGAGAAATTGGTCAACATCAGCGGTGACATTTAGGACTCTTTTTGGTGATAAGCCTGAGAATCTGAAAAACAACCGCTATCAGGCACTTCTTGGGGCTTATGGTGCAATCAGCGATTATGCCAAGGAATGCCCCCTGCTGCACTCGATACTTGACCTATACGATGAATCCAATACCTATTACCAGGCATTTCTACTCAAACAGGCATCCCGTGTGATAGATAAGGACAATATAAAACGAGTCATAGTTGATAAACTATCGGTGGGCATATTGCCCTCTGAGATATTTGAAGTGGTGGAGGCGGCCAGAGAGGCAAGTCGTGAGGTGGATATTGCAGTTGAATATATTCATAAACATGCAAAGAAAATTGATCTTCTAGGAGTAATTTTCGAATGTCCAGTTGCCAGTATGGGTCATAATGCATATATTGCCTCAACAATCACCCAGACCTCTTTGGGTGTGGCAATCAGGAGAACCAAGGGGAAGGCCCATTTTACACTGAGAAGAAGACAATTTTGCAGGGTTCATCTTGGCGAGTTGGCAACCAATGTGGCAAATGATCTTGACTGTGAGGGTGGTGGTGAGGAGGCAACAGCAGGAATTTCCGCGCCGGATACAATGATCAGCCAGGTATTGGAAAGAATCAATCACTATGCAACCATCTGTATGAATGAAACCTAATTTTTTAAAATTATAAGGATCAAAACTCATCAGCTTATTTACCTCATCGTCATCAACCTCATCCATAGCAGTGTTACTTATCTTGGCAATAATGTGACGAGCAATGTTAGTAATAGTTTCCATCATTTAATTTGTTGGTTATATGATTAATCGAAATCCAAATAGTATTAATATCGATCAATTGACAAAACTAGTATGGCTGGACTCATATTTCTTCGCACTGGCAATTTGGAGAGAATAGTTGAATTTTACAAAAAACTGGGAATGAGTACTTGGATTCAACAACCTGGTATAGAGGTACTTAATCATGGTAATTTTTTGGTGGGATTTCACAAAAGTTCCGAGATTGATAGGGATGCCCTGCTAACATTTTTCTACGAGACAAGGGATGAGGTGGATGACATGTACTTACAATTTGAGGATATCGCAGTAACAAGACCAAAGATGAATGATAGGTACAGGATATATAATTTTTTTGCCAAGGATCCTGAAGGAAGGAAAATTGAATTTCAATGCTTTATGCATGAAATCAAACAGGTTAAGATTGAGTGGT
>DAOUUM010000193.1 GCA_030668165.1 Candidatus Heimdallarchaeota archaeon | reverse complement strand
GGAATTAATTTATTTATAGTTGCTGAAAGAAAAAGGGAATTAAAACAAACTACATCAAATTAATTCTTTGTAAAGTGTGTGTTGTGAGATTAAATTACTAAGATTAAGTTATTATTTTGTAAAATTAATCGATATTCTCTCGACCTTCATACCAGTTACGATATTTTCTTCTATCTCTTCTCTTGCGCTCTTTCTCGGCATCTGGATCCTTGTCCTCCAGATCCTTGATTTCTTTCTTAGCTCGTTCTCGGGCTTTTTCAATTTCCCAGGGCTTCAGACTTAATCCGCATCTTAAACATACATAAAAGGCTCCCTGCCTACTCTTTTTGAATTCCTCACTGTTGCAATCCGGACATCTCACAATTACTTAGTCATAAATGCCTACTAAAATAATTTGTTATTGCTGACGATTTGAGTGAAAGTGTGAGGACTTTTTTGTAAATTAATCAGTGTGAAAAATATATTATAAATTAAAAAAATTGAAAGCCTAAACATGAAAAGAATGGCCCGGGCGGGAATCGAACCCGCAACGAAGGAACCACAATCCCTAATGATACCATTTCACCACCGTGCCTGTTTTCAGCCAAATTAATGCCTGCCTGATAGCTAAACGCTACCAAGGAAATAATAATCCATCCATAGATGAGTTAAATTCCAATTCAAATTTCTATTAGAATATTTTAAATGTTGTTTTACTATTACTAGATTATTCTTAGAGAATTCTAATTGAACATTCAAGTGTATAAGTTTCAAAGTTATTATATCATAGTTAGAGATTACTGATTTATGGATAACGAGGCAATAGTTGAGCTGTTGGATGAGGCCAAATCACTTATTCAGGATCATAAAGAGCTTGAAGCAATAGAATTAATTGACAAAGCTCTGGAGATGAAACCTGATTTTGCATATTCATGGTTCTCCAAGGGAGTTGCTCTATATCAGTTGAACAGACATGAGGAAGCTGTGGAAGCACTTGACCGGGCAATTGAATTGGACAAGGAGGAGCACTCGATCTGGTTTGTCAAGGGTAAGATATTGTTCGAGATGAGTAAAATCGATGAGGCACTGTCTGCATTCACAACTGCAAGTCAAAATACCAAGGATCCTGAGGTATGGTTCTGGAAGGGAATCTGTGAGCTTCAGATGGGTAAGATGAGAGAAGCTGTTGAATCATTAAATAAATCATCAGAACTAGGTAAGAATGATTTTGAGATATTCATGGCTCTGGGTCAACTTCATCTGGATTTAAGTATGTATGATGATGCCATTGACCTGTTCAACGAGGCATTGAAATTCCAGAACAATGGATATACCCAGTTGATGCTTGGATTTATTCATATGGAACAGAAAAATTATGATCTGGCTCTTGTGGCACTAAACCAGGCAATCGCGATGGATACAGAGGTTGAGAAAGCAACTAAAATGATCAATGATATTAAACTGGCTCAAGAAGATAATAATTGAATTTATAGAATATACCCACTTACCCTTAGTAATATGCAATCAAGCAGATTTATTTTATTGAATCACAGATAACCTTCCTTATTTTAATATATTTGATAGCAAAAAGTCGCGATTTATTATATAATTATCTAATAATTATCGATATGTTAAAATATATCTCGCGTTAAATAACAAATTAGATATTATCCGCGATAAATCTCTAGGTGGCTTGAATTATCAATCTAACATGTGATCCCGTATTGTACTACTTTCAGTATTTTATATCCCAAAATATGGAATTATTAGCTAATATCAGGAGATATTGATATGTCAAAAGGTACCAAAACAAGTGAATTTGGAGCTCCCAAGAGAGAGAATCATGATAGTGAGTATTTTTACTCATCACAGATGTATACTGAGATAACCCCAGCAAGTAATAGGGAACCTGATGGGATTGAGAATCCATTACCAAAAAAATTGGTAAATTCAATTATTCAGGGAGATAGCAAGGACCTATCCTTCATTCCAGATTCATCCCTCCATCTAATTGTGACCTCACCACCATACAATGCACGTAAGAATTATGATGAGGATTTGTCTCTGACTGAATATCTTGCACTCATTGAGAAGGTTAGCATGGAGATATATCCCAAATTGGTTGATGGTGGACGTTTCATCATAAATCTGGCAAATCTGGGTAGAAAGCCATACATACCCATCTCGGATTATATCTCTCTGATAATGACCAATCTTGGCTATATACAGCGTGGAGAGATTATCTGGGACAAGGGAGCTTCTGCAGGATCAAGTACTGCCTGGGGATCTTGGATGCAGGCATCCAATCCAACTCTGCGGGATGTGCATGAGTATATCCAGGTATATTCCAAAGGGACACTTAAAAGATGCAAGGATGGCAGGATTGCAACTATCAGCAGGGAAGAATTCATGGAGTATACCAAGTCTGTTTGGAAGTTCTCAACTGTTTCTGCCAAGAAAATCGGTCACCCGGCCCCATTTCCTGTCGAATTAGTCTATCGTTGTATTCAGCTCTACTCATTTGAGAATGATATTGTTTTTGATCCCTTCATGGGTAGTGGTACCACTGCAATTGCAGCACTTGATACTGATAGAAAATACCTTGGGGTTGATATAAAACAAGATTTTGTGGATCATGCAAACGAGAGAATCGAGGCCTATCATGTAGAGAAGCGATATGCCAAGATATTAGAGGGGAAAGTTAAGGGCAAGAAATCGGATAAAATTGAAAAGTCCAAGAAACCTAACAAGAATGTTAAATCTAAGAAATCTGATAAAATTGATAAATCTAAAAATAAATGATTGAGTTAATTATCTATTCAGATTGATATCTCGTATCTTTTTAAATCATCAAAAGTAATGCCCTGTGATTCATAAAATGGAAGCACATCAAAGGAATCCTCACCAATAAAGAAGTTCAGTTCCTCTTTATCTGTATCCTGCATCTTTTTCATTATATATTTGAATACATGCTCTCTCAATAAATCAGGATGGTGAATTCCAGATGTGTATGAAGTGGGAATTTAATAACATGCTGACCCAACTAGCTGTTGAGAAAGGGGTTGAAGTTCATGATAACTCCAGGGTGACAAAAATTCATCCTAAGAGGAAAATATTATATGCCGATTTTTTTTAATCATATAAATTAGTAAAATGATTAGAACACCAATTATTACCGAATAAAAAGGATTGAAAACAATTAAATCAGATAGATCAAATCTATTAGAATTCAAGTTATTAGAATTATTTATACTAAATTGGTACGTCACATTATATTTTGAAGTTTCTGAATTGTATACTTGTGTAGAAATGGAAGAATAATAACTCAAGACTCCATTTTGAGTATAGCCAAATTCAATTTCAGTTTCCCATGATTTAATATTTATTTCTTGCAATTTATTATTATCATTTAAATTACTATCTGGAATCACTAGTATCCAATCTGCTGTGATGTCTTCATAGTAGAATCCTATATTCCATATTTTGTTAGTATCTAAAAGATTTTGTCCATTTTCAAATGAGTTTTGTCCCATAAATTTGAATTCATTAGCAGATAAAATAACATTATTCAGAGAAATTGTTGAAGTGTCTGAATAATATATTGTTGAAGGTTTGAATGATTTAATAAGGGAGTTAATTTGATCAAAATTAGGTTCGATGAAAATTTTCACATGTAAAGGTTTACCTTCAACTAGATATACTTGATCTTCATCTGTTTTATCGTATAAGCTGTAAGTGTTATAAAAAAACAACTGATGAATATCATCAAAACCAAAATATATTGCATTATGGCAGGTCTCTTCATCTGTATCAAATAAACTTGATGGAGTAACACAGACACTTTGATCACTTGAATTTATGGACAATACTGTGTAAGTGAAGAGGTTGTCTTTTATAAAACTCTGTTTGGAAATTTCCTTGGATTCTATATTTTCAATATTTATAATTCTTGATTCAATTATTGAAAAATCATAATTTTCCCCTTCCTGCCAGTAAGATTGATTAGAGGAAACAGGAATTATTATGAATAAAATAATTAGAAATGATAATTTCCATTTCATAACTAATATTTTTTTCAAATATTTAAAAAAATTTTCATGTAATGATTGAGTTAATTGGATTAGATTGATAATTCGTATCTTTTTAAATCATCAAAAGTAATGCCCTGTGATTCATAAAATGGAAGCACATCAAAGGAATCCGCACCAATAAAGAAGTTCAGTTCCTCTCTATCTGTATCCTGCATCTTTTTCATAATATATTTGAATACATGCTCTCTCAGTTCTTCTTTACCCTCCTTATAAATCGAGATATGAGTCATGTTTGCATTCTTATTATTAGGGTTCTGGGTAACCATAGAATGAGCAATGATCTCATCACCCTCACGAATAATGGCATTGGTCAAAATAGTGGTGGCATCCTTCCAATTATCAATAATTGTACCGATTTCCTCTGCGGTCTGTGGCATCTCCGTCTGGAATGCTTTGATCAGGGCTTGCTTGTCTTCAACCAGATCAAGTTCTCTCACTTCCTCAGAAATTCCACTGACATTGAAATTTTTGAATGGAATCCTTGCAGCCTTAAAATATACCTCACCATCAGAGTATTTATTTCGTTTCATGAATCCCATGTCACCCCATCCTTTCCTATAATTGGTGCGTATTATGTTTACACCCTTCTCCTTGAGGGCCCCGACTGCCTTTTCCATGAGGAATTTTTCTATTTCGGGGTTATCATCAAGAATGAATGGCCTCTGGATAGATCCATAAGTTTTTCCTTCAATTTCTCTCTCCTTGGCGGATGCTAGGAATCCAACCATTTTTTCATCTTTGAAGGCATAATGTCTAGTCTCTGGGGTGAAATTTGGTCTGGATTCATAATTTTCCTTCAGAATTTCATAGGATGGATATTGCCAGTTATCCCAATCTTTGGTAATCATAGTTATGAAATCATGAGTTGATTTCAACATTTCAGATTCGTAGGTCTTGTGCTCGTACATTATTTTCAATCCTTAACGGTCAATATGACTTATTTTGAGTATTCTTACAAAGATATTTAACCTTTCTCTTTTGGATGAATTACTCTTCTCATAATTATGAGAATGGTATAAATTTTAAAAGAACATAAGTAGACTTCGAATAACAAATATTTAAAAGTTCCATTTAATGGTTCCATATGAGATAAATGGAAGAAAACCCCATCAATTATAAGGATATTATCACCTACAAACCTCAAATACTTGCAATCTACTCCCGAGACCTCATACCTGCTTTTAAAGAATATCACACCATCATCAACGGATTGAAGGATGGGAAGGACTTACTTTATCTCACCGTCAAGGAGATCCACGAATTCTACAGGGATGAGGAGGGGAGATCCAAATCTCTCAAAACAGTGTATCGTTACCTCGAGAAGCTGAAAGAAGTGGGTTATATCGTGGAAGGTGGAAGGAGAGTGACAGAGAGCAAGAGAAACACCGAATTTCTTTATTGTTTAAAAGCTGAACTATTATTTTTCGAGGATGAACCTGAAGCTGAGCGATGGTGGAACAAAGAAGATGGCCTGAATAATTTCCTTTCCAAGGTCACTCCTCTAATAACCAGCCAATTAGATAATGAGGGATTGGATGATACTGTGTTAAAATCCTTCCTAGCGGCATATTATAGAGAGAAGGATAAAATTGTTGATGATATTGTGTTGAATGCTGAACATAGTAAAAGTATTGCAGATGTCTATCGATCGATTCCTCCCTCCAAGATCAATTATTTCAATGATACTGCCGCTTTACTGGTTATTCTGATGAAAAATCCAGATCTCTTTGTTCCTATTTGTAATGCATTAGGTAATTCTGAAGATTAAGTCTCACAGATAATCTATGATCATTTTGGTTCCTACTAAAATAACCATCACACTGATTATCAATTTAATCTGCCTTGGTTTTAATTTGAAATGCATTGTATATGAACCGAGTGTAGCACCAATAATTGATAATATAACTCCACCGATAATTATCACATAATCAAACTCAATATCGTTGAACACCACCTTGGAGACAAAGCCAAATAGCGCAGAGAAGACAATGACAAATGAGGTCGTCCCGGCAG
>DAOUUM010000085.1 GCA_030668165.1 Candidatus Heimdallarchaeota archaeon | reverse complement strand
GGCTCCGAAATAATTGGCAATCTCATTGATCGTTTGGTAATCAGCAAGATTGAGATCCTCATCGAGTTCCATTCCAAAATATTCTCTTACCTCTCCAAACACCTCAGCTTGTTTAATTGAATCAATTCCCAGGTCTTCTTCAAGAGCCAGATTTCTATCATCGAGCATATCCCTGGGATATCCAGTATGCTTGACCAGGGTAGCAGTAAGTATCTCCACAATTTCATCGTGGCTTGAATCGGTGGTCTGTTGTACTATCTCAGTAACTGGTTCCATTATTTCGTCTTCTGTTTCTACTGCCTCAATAGATTGAACTTTTCCACCAGTTTTCTCAGTGAAGTACTGAGCAATCTTTTCAATTGTCTGAAATTCGGCGAGATTCAAGTCCTCATCCATCTCAAGTCCAAATTCTTCTCTGATCTCACCAAAAATCTCAGCTTGTTTTATGCTATCAATGCCCAAATCTTCCTCCAGTTCCATTCTTGGGTCTTCCAGCATTGAAATTGGGTAACCGGTGTGCTTTGCAATCGTCGAAGTGATATTTTTAATCATGTCTGAGGATGATTCTTTTATCTCTTTCTTGACCACTTTTTGTGGTACCACCTTCGATACTGTTTTTGATTTGACAACGGTTTTAGGTTTTTGAACTGCTACACTCACAGTGGGTTTTCCCTTATCTTTGAGTCTTAATGATTTGCCATCAAGATATAGGTCCTGTTTTGCCCCACCTATACTGCTGAGCCATTCAAAATACTCTGGTGTGTACCTATCACCTGATGATTTCTTCTTGTACAATGTAAAAGCAATTTGAGATCCAAATCCAGCAGCTAGTCTCAGGGCATAATTGGCAGACATTTTGCCTCCCTGTGATAGTTGAAGGTTTCCGAGATCTGGATCGGGTATCTTAAAATTGGCAATTGGAGGTATTCTACCCTCTTCTAGTGATCGGATGGCCACCGCATCCTCGATGCCAGCACCCATTGCATGACCCGTGAATCCCTTGGTATTTGCTATCTGGATTTTACTTGCCAGGTTTCCAAAATTATCCCTGAGAGATCTGATCTCTGCGGATGCAGATCCACCTCTTCGGGGAGTATAGGTCTCATGGCTCATGAACATCATGGATCTGGCGAGATCTTCTGGTTTCAATCCATGGCTTTTCCTTACATTACCTAAAAATTTGCCCAGTTCACTACTGACATGATCCACATTTAATCGAGTTCCATGGAAAGCTGAATTGGTATAGTATGCACCAAGGACTTCAACTATGGGTTTGACTCCACGTCTATCTGCCTCTGCCTCGGTTTCCATTATGAACGCGGCTGCACCCATACCCACAATCATTCCCTCTCTTCTGAGGTCAAATGGCAGTGCTGCCTCTTCAACCTTGGCCTGGATTGATGCTGCTCCACTGGCCAGAAAACCAGAACCCAACCATGGGAATAGTTCATCTGTGGTTACATCATCGGCTGAGATGATAACAACTCGTTTGCATCTACCAGATCTTATCCAATCATTTGCAACTCCAATTGCCAGTGTGGTTGATGCACATGCAGAATTAACCTGGGTGTTTGGTCCACGAGCTTTGATCAACTGGGCAAATTGTGCATGGCCCATTGATAGAACTTCTAACAGAATTTTTCGATTGAAGTGAAACTCTTTTTGGCTCTTATCCAGTTCATTTAACTCCTTATTGAGTTTATTAAGTAGATATTTTTTGTCATCCTCTGATTCTATCTTACGATTAATTTCTGAATATAATTCATTGAGTAATTTCTTTGATTTGTTCTTGTAACTGTGCTCATAGAAATCACCCATTTCCTTGGAGAAGGTATTGAAACCTGGAAATGCGCTTGCAAAAATTATTCCGGTATCATCCTGCAGTTCATTTGGTAGTTCCCAGCCAATGGGTAGGAAGCTACCTGTTGTCGTCTTTCTGTATGCCTGCACAAGTGGTATACCCGCATCTCTAAGTGCCAGTAATCCCGCAGCTGTGGCTAGTGATGTTGCGTTATCAAATGTTGAGGTAATTTTCTCATCGGTTTTGAATTCATCAACCAAGGAGAATTTACCAGCAATACCTGCTAATTTGATCACATCATTATAACTTTCTGGAGAGAAGAATTCTGCAGCACCACTACTCTTCTTGATCAGTCTTCGGATATTCTTGTCAAGCTGGGCATCTTTGTTTTTATCAGATACATCTTCTATCATATTTTCCCCTCTGAAAATACGCTCAAAATTATCCTCTGCGAACACTTCCTTATGTTTTCCAGGTAATCCAACTCCTACACCAGTAATCACTATTGGATCAGGATTAAAATTAAAGTCATTCATCTTACCAGATGGCTGTTTAACAACCTTACTTGCTGTCCAACGAAATTGATCTGATAGGGTATCGCTATCAGGGGAAATTCTTGGAATACTTATTCCAACAGAGGCACATGCAGCTAATGTCTCATTAAATGACTTGATCCCACCCTTCTTGGGATGATTTCCTGCAATTGCCAAGACATTGTTATCCTTCAGGATATCTGCCACAAATGATGAGAGGGCTCTTTTGGGACCCACCTCAATGAATGTATTTGCTCCAGCCTTGTGCATATTTATTGTCTGATTGGTCCACTCTACTGCAGCTCCAACCTGTTTCTTCATGATATCCCTGATCTCCTTTGGATCATCTGGGAAGAAATCACCGAGTACATTTGATGTTATCATGATCTGAGGTGCACTGAATGTTATTGAATCTAGGAACTCAGATAGGGGTTCAGCGGCTGGTTCAACAATTTTAGTGTGAAATGCAGCAGAAACTGACAAACGAATCGCCTTTATTCCATTTTCTTCAAATTTGCTAATTGCCTCATCAATTCCCGGGGTCGATCCAGAGATCACAGTTGAGGTCAAACTATTTTTGTTAGCAGCAATTGCATATCCCTTAACAGATTTCAGTATCCTTTCCACCTGTTTGATGTCTGCAGAGATTGATGCCATTGTTCCCTTATCCTTGGCATCTACCTCGGACATTGCTTTTCCCCGTATAGCGACTGCCATCAAAGCATCTGCAAATGATAACACTTCAGCTGCAACCAGTGCGGCGTATTCTCCGAGTGAATGCCCTGCAACCATATCGGGTTTGATATTGAATTCGTTGAGTAATCTGTAAAGAGAAACATCTGCAACCAGTAATGATGGCTGGGTAATCTGTGTCTGTCTGAGTCCCTCTTCAACCTCCTTTTTATCCCTGCCTTTGGAGAATACATAATCCGATAATTTAGCACCCAAAAATTCTTTTAGGATATCATCTGCCTCATCAAAGGTATCTTTGACAATTTTGTATTTTAATGATAGATCATGCATCATATCTGCATATTGTGATCCCTGTCCAGGAAAAACAAATGCAATTTTAGATTTTTTGAATCCTGAAACAAATACACCCCTTGCCTGTGCTACAGTTCTTTTATCTCCATCATTCAATGCGGCAATTGCCAGATTTGACATGGAGGAAAGGTCATTTTTGTCCTTGTAGGTTATCCCAGCAAGGAATTTATCAGTATAGTTGTAGGAAAGGGAACTGGTATAGGTCAATAATGGATTTGAATTCTCTGAATCCATAATTGTTTGCTTGGGAAATTCAGTCTGTATCCCTCTTATTCTGCTTATCAGATCATCCTTGGACTCAGAAGACAAAAGCAAAACTTCATTCTCTAGATTCTGATTTCTGGATACATATTCATCCCAGTTTTGTGATATTTTCAATCCAGATGTAACTTCCACAGAGGGCTTGTATTCAGTTTCAGGATTGTAATCCTCAAGGATTATATGATAATTTGTTCCACCAAAACCAAAACTTGAAACACCAGCACGTCGTGGTGCATCTCCACTTACCCATTCCTCGGGTTCTGTAGGAATTACGAAAGGACTATCTTCCCAATTAATATTCGGATTTGGAGTCTCAAAATTTATCGATGGTGGTATTATTTTATTATGTAGTGCTAGTACAGCTTTGGCTATGCCAGCAGCTCCAGCTGCAGATTTGAGATGACCAATCTGACTTTTTATAGAACCGAGTTTGATTGAGCCCTTGGGCAAATTATATGGCTTGTAGAAATCTATTAATGTATTAACCTCTATTTTGTCTCCAACCTTGGTGGATGTTCCATGTGCCTCTATCAATTGAACACTTGATGGTTCAATTCCTGCCGAAAGGTACGCCCGTTCGATAGCTAATTTCTGTCCAATTGGATTAGGTGCAGTAATTCCTTTACCCTTACCATCTGATGATGCACCCACACCTTTGACAAGAGCATATATCATATTACCTGATTTAATAGCATCAGATAAACGTTTCAGTACAAAGATTGCAGATCCTTCACCCATTACAAAACCATCACTTCTTGCATCAAATGGATATGAACCTGTTCCAGAGAGTGCTCCAATTTTTGAGAATTTAACAAATGTGCTAGGAGCCATGGATCTATCAGATCCACCCACAACTGCGGCATCAAATTCATGATTAAGTAATCCTTTGTATGCGATATCGATTGCTGCCAAAGAGGATGCACATGCTGCATCTGAGGTCATACTCTTTCCCCTGAGGTTAAATGTCGCGGCTATTCTTCCCGCAATGATATTTGACAACTCACCAGGCATACTGTCTTCATTTATAACCGGTAAATCCTTCTTGTATGCCTCTTCTATCTTATTAAGAAAGGTTTTCTTTTCAGATTTAGATAAGCTTTGGTATTCCCTTGTGGATTTAACGGCTTCTAACACTTTGGGAAAGAATACTCTCAAATCCATGGATGCAACCTTTTCTCCTCCCATAGAATTTCCAATTATCACTGCACAATTCTCATTTGGAAATGATTTGTCCTTGTAATTAGCATCCTCGAGTGCTTCTTTGGATGCGATGATCGCCATCTTCTGAGCAGGGTCCATCTGTTCAATCACGGATGGGGGAATTCTAAATTCAACAGGACTGAAATTTATCTCTTTTACAAAAGCACCAATTTTTGAATAAGATTTATCAGGCATTGATTTATCTTCATCATAATAAAGAGATGGGTCCCATCTATCAACAGGTACTTCTTGAATCGAATCTTTACCGTTAATCACGTTAATCCAAAATTCGTCTTTGTTTGCTGCGTCTGGAAGGATGGCACCGATGCCTACAATTGCAATCGGTTCCCTCGAGAAAATTTTTGGTTTATTGATTTTAAGAGTACTCATAATCTTCACCTATAATTTATACAATTCGATGAGATGGTAAATATTGCGAGGTTTAACAATATTTGATGTATAAATTAGTGAATTCCTCATATCATGACTATAAATTAGTATTAAATTACTATCCATAGATTCTTAATTTTCATTTATTGTATAGAGATAAAATAGAGGTGTAATTAGATACTTACTCATATTATATTGAATATTAGAGACCTTTAATACGATAATATAAATTCGTACCAAAAACTATTCAAACTAAATCAATAATCATTTTCCAGATTTTATTATCAGGTTTTAATCTGAAAAACCCAGTATGCCCAATTCTAAATCCATAATCCTTGGAATTAATTTTTATCAGATTCAGATCAGCATTAGTATAATTAGATATTAAATTTTCAACAGCCTCATGGCCACCGTACTGATCATCATCAAATGAAATTGCATGAATTTTCCCAGTATATTCTTTGTATTTGTCAAGATTATCAAGTGATGCATCATCAAAAAGGTAATTTTCATTGGTACACCAATTCTTCCACTGATAGATCACCCCTTTAACTAGATTCTCACCCATTTTGAATCTTTTGGCAGGCAGATAGCCAAATAATTTGGTAAGCATTGGAATCCATAAATACCAGAAAAAGAAATATCTCACGGGTTTGCTATAATAACGCCAGTATCCATTTTGAGATGCAATTGTAATCATTTTTTCTATGTTCTCATGTTTAATATATCCAAAGATTTGACCACCAAAACTATGAGCCATATACGTTATTCTTTCACTTGGATGAGTATTTGCCACAAACTCAACCAGCTGATTGATATCATCCCTCCAGTCAACTAGTTTTATTTCATAGCTTTTCAGTGAAAAGAATCTTGATGCACCGATTGATCTGTAATCAAGTGTATAGATGATATATCCCTTGCTCCTAATGAAATCAATGAAATTATAGAAAAATGTCTGTTGCATGCCTGTTCCAGGTGTAAATATGATTACACCCTTTGATACACCATCTGGATTGAACTTGGAGCAAGAGATCCGATTTCTATCTTTTCCTAATTCAAAAATTTCATCAGGTTCTATTTGATTCTTCAACAGATAATATATTCAAAGTTGTATTATAAATTTCGACCCTTTATAGAGTTTTAATTCAATCTAATAAGCCAAAATTTAACCGAATCGCTATTGTACTCCCCACTCAATTGCCATAGTTGCTATTGAGAAGCCCATACTTGTACCTGAAACTAATACCTTGGATCCTTTTTTAATTAATCCCTGTTCAATTCCCCATTTTATCTGATAGATAAGATCATTTGTTCCCATATGCGGGATCTTGGTCAGACATTCAAGCCCAGATCTTTCCAAAGGAATTTTCATCTTATCTAAAACCATTTTAGATGCAGCATAGGTCGAAGCACTAATGACGACAAAGTCGATATCAACTGGATAAGTATTCATTGCTCTACATGCCTCACGTAATTGTTCCCCATAGGATTTGACCATGAATTTCGATAGATCAGGACCTTTTTGTAGATTTTTCATGGAATATCGCGCATCATTGTCCACCTCAAACATGTCTCGAAAGTTTGCTTCTGAATGTATATCGGTATATTTTACCAAATTACCGGTATTTGAGCGTGAAAACATCATCGCTCCTATTGAATCGGCAAATAAACTGTTACCATCATTGCATTTATTGGCATACTGAGTATTAAGCTGAACCGTCGCTAGAAGGATATTATTTACGGAAGGATCTGAAAGATGAAGCCCTGCAACCTGAGCCCCGAGAATAACTGATGCACAACCAAGGCTCATATCGAACATAAAGGCCTTGGATTCTGGATAGGTAGCCATAGCCTCGGGAGATGCGCCCTCAGGATGTTTGTTATAACCATTATGAACACCAAAAATTGCATCTATATCAACACCTTTAATCCCGGCCTGATTAGCAACATTCCGTACCTGATCCTGTAATCGATCCTCCCAGGTACTCTCATCATGGTACACATAAGTTGCAGGAACGGGGTTTCTCTTCAATACATTTTTTGGTAGATCTAATTCTTCGATGGGAATTCTCTTGTCACCATGTTCGTAGCTCCACCCAGTCAGTGCTAAATTATTGAACAACATGCCTTGATCGACAAATTATCTACGGTCTTATAAATTGGATTGTAGATCAATTTAAACCCTAATAAATTTGAGAGTAAAAATAAGGAATTCATATTTTATGATCAAAGATATATGATGATATAATTCCGATTTGGTGATTTCAGAAGTAGAAATAAGATCACAATAATAAATCAATCAATATTGTTTAAAATCAAATTTGAATCATCGAATTATGACCCCTTCCGAAAAGAGCATGGTAGATGGCACAACCAAGGAAAAAATCGAGAATTTGAAAGATCGAATCAAACAGGCAAAACTTGGTGGTGGTGAGAATCGAATCAAAGCTCAGCATGATAAAGGCAAATACACTGCTCGAGAAAGACTGCAAAGATTACTTGATCCCGATACATTTGTGGAGAGAGGGATGTTCGCTGCCCACAAAGAAGTAGGACTCATGCGTGGAAAACCCAAAATTGATGGTGACGGAGTTGTCACCGGATATGGAAGGATTAATGGTAGGTTGGTGTATGTGATATCCCAGGACTTTACTGTTTACGGTGGATCTTTGGGGAATGCACATGCCAAGAAGATCACAGATATATTTGATCAGGCTATGCAAAATGGAGCACCAGTGATCGGAATCAATGATTCTGGAGGAGCACGTATCCAAGAGGGTATTGATGCACTTGCAGGTTATGGAGAGATTTTCTTCAGAAATGTGGATGCAAGTGGGGTTATTCCACAGATCAGTATTATTATGGGACCATCCGCTGGTGGAGCTGTATATTCACCCGCTCTGACTGATTTTGTTGTCATGGTTGAGGACAGTTCTCATATGTTTGTTACCGGGCCAGATGTCGTGAAGACTGTTATGGGAGAGCAAACAAGCTTTGAGGAACTGGGTGGTTACTCAGTTCATGCATTCAAATCAGGAGTGGCCCAATTCACTGGAAGTGACGAGGAAGAGGCTCTTGATCTAGTCAGAAAATTGGTTGATTTTATTCCATCAAATAACCTGGCTGATCCTCCTTCCATCGAACCCACAGATGATAAGGAAAGAAGGAGCAATAAATTGGATAATATAATTCCAAACGATTCAAAGGAAGCATATGATATGTATGATGTCATTAGTGAGATCGTTGATCATGGCGATTATATGGAAGTATTTCCTCACTGGGCAAAAAATATTATCACTGCTTTTGCAAGATTGAATGGAATGACGGTCGGTATCGTGGCTAATCAGCCCAAAGTACTTGCAGGTGCATTGGATATCAATGCCAGTATCAAAGGAGCAAAATTCATAAGATTTTGTGATTCTTTTAATATTCCAATTATATCACTGGTGGATGTACCTGGTTTCTTACCGGGTAGAGATCAGGAACATAGTGGACTTATCAGAAATGGAGCAAAATTACTCTACGCATACTGTGAGGCCACAGTGCCAAAAATCGCTGTAGTTACAAGAAAGGCCTATGGGGGCGCGTACATAGTGATGGCTTCCAAGCATTTACGTACAGATGTAAATCTTGCATGGCCAACAGCTGAGATTGCGGTGATGGGTGCTGAAGGTGCTGTGAATATATTATTCAGGAAAGATTTAATTAATGCAGAAAATCCAGAAGAATTACGAGAAAATATCATTAATGATTACAAGGAACAGTTCCTACCTCCATATGTGGCTGCTCAATTAGGTCACATAGATGAGATAATTCAACCATCTGACACAAGACCTAGGATAATTGAGGCTTTGTGGCCCTTATTGACAAAACGTGAT
>DAOUUM010000345.1 GCA_030668165.1 Candidatus Heimdallarchaeota archaeon | reverse complement strand
GATCCAGCCACGGAAGGAATAATGAAACAACCACCAAGAGATCCCAAAGAACCATTACTTTCAAGGGAGAGAATTTCCCATATTCTTTGGTTTGGTTCTTATATGACTATTGTCACACTGGGATCCTACATGCTATTCCTCAGTACTGACTTATTTGGAACTGAGGGAGACCAGACAAAGGCTGGAACCATTGCATTTGCCATTTTATCACTTGCCCAGTTTAACCACGCCCTAAATGTCAGAGAGGCAACTGAATCAATTCTTGGAAAGGTATTTTTCAAAAATAGAACACTGGTTATAACCGTGTTTTTCACAGTTTTATTGCAGATATTTGTAATTCAAGGAGATGCAATACTTACCAGTCTGTTAAAATATGATGTCAGTATAATGTATGAACTATTCAATACAGTTCCACTTAATGGCTCAGAATGGTTATGGGTGGGTATTATGTCAACCTCATTAATTGTTTTCGCAGAAGTGCTAAAATATGTAAAAAGACATACCAGATTAAAACATCTTGTGTAAACCAATGATGATTAAATAATTCATATGCAGTGCTTCCACTCAGTTTTTATTATATTGTATGAAGTAATCATTTCAGTACAGCTCTGACATCTAAATCAACTGCAGCCTTATGTATTTCATACAAATCATAGAGTAGATTTTGTATCTCTAAGGGATTTATATGATCCGGATTCCAATTTAAATCCAGTTGTATTCTTGTGGTATCAAACGACCAGTTATCTTTCATTGAGACTATGCGTTTTCTGAGATGTATTGCCTGCTTTTTGAAAAGTGACCAAATAGGATCTATCAATATTCCAATTAATAATATAAAACAATATGGCATCGATATGATTGTAGCATTCCTTCCTATGGTCTCAAGTGAATCCTGTAATAATTTTTGATGGCCTACTTGAAATGATTGAATATTGTATATTATGTGGGGAGTCTCCTCTAAGGCGGCTGATAGCAGTACTGCACTGGCAATATCGTCTGTATGTACAATTCCAATATTGATACTTCTCCTCCAAACGTTTGGCAAAACTCGTTTTTTCAATATACGATAGAATGAAGGTAAAACATGTCTATCATCCTCCAGATCACCTATTATATAGGGTGGACGCAATATAGTTATACTTAATCTATCCCTATTTTCGATAATATATTGTTCAGCCTCTAATTTGCTCTTTGAATAATCTCCTATGGGTTTGGGAGTCATATCCTCATCCATAAGGTCTGTTGAGGATTGACCATAAACACCAGTTGTTGAGATATGGATCAGTCTTTTCAGACCAAATTCAATCATACAATCAGTTAGTACTTTGGTACCGTGGAAATTCACATCCCAAGTAATTGACTTATCCCAATTCTGTACTGCAGCAGCTGCATGCACAACCCCATCACATGTTGACATCGACATTTTGTAGCTTTCAGAATCTAACAAATCACCTATTATTATTTTCACTCCAAGATCCTTTAATTTGTCAACCATATCTTTACTAGAGTTTTTTCTAGTAAGAGCTATTACATCTATATCTGCGGATCTCAGTTTCTTTACAATAGCATGACCCACTAGACCAGTAGCTCCAGTAACGAACCATATCTTTGATTGAAAACTTGTCCCCAAGATGGTTACCTAGCTAAATATCCGCTGACAAAATATAAGGATATCACGTATGGCGTGTTTAAAGGTTGAAAAAATGAAGTTATTGAATTAATATATTTTCAACGGGTAGTAACTCTGAAGACCAATTATACCTCTCATTAATTTTTCCCATTACTGACGATACCTTTTTTTCTTCCTTTGTATCCTGATAATAAAGAACTCTTACAATCCCTCCTCTTGATCTTTTTAATTTTTGATACACAGTTTTGGTTGTATTGATCAGATCAAATATAATTAGTAATTCAGCCTCAGGAATATCCAAATCTCGCTCACCAACATTGGATAGAATTGCAACAGATTGATTATTGCTTGATCGAAACTCACTTAATGCCTTTTCACGTTTGTTTTGAGCAATTTCACCAGAGATTACTGTGGTGTCATAACCCTGTGAGGTTAATAATTTTTCCAAAGTGTTGACAGTATCCAGATAAGAACAGAGGACAACCGATTTCTTAAAATCACCCACTAGTTTCCTTACTGCTATGAATTTTCCAGGTAGAACTGGTAGATTCTTATAGATATAATCACTATCAAGCCCGTATCTTATCAGATGAATACTGGATTTTGTTCCAGACATGGCCCACAAATATTTTCTGGTTAGATACCCTTGATGGAACCTTGTAATAAGCTTAGGTTCCAAAGGTAAAGGTCCAAAAAGAACCGAAAAATCTTTTTTTGCATCCCAATAAAGCTGCGGATCCTCTTTTTTTAATTCTTCCATTACCTGGGTTTTTGCTTCAGCAATATATTGCTCGAGTTCGAAACCAATAAAGGCTACCCGATCATCTTTTATTCCAGTTGGTATGATAATGCTCTTGTTGATGAATTCATTCACATCTGTTTTGATTATTGAATCCATTGTGATCAACTGAGAATTAGTAATAATTTCAGTCAAGGAATTCAATTCCTTCTTGATGAACATCTGTTCATGATCCATTACATAATGATCATCTCTGAGCGTTCCGCTCATTCCAATTATTTTTTTACCATTAAAGAAACGGAATAAAGTTGAGTAGGGCTGTTTTATTGAGGTTCCATTAGCATGCCTCCTGATTAGCTGATCAACCTCATTGATTAGAACTATATCGAAATCAACAATTGCGTCACCAAATTTTTTCAAAGTATTAGCTAGGGTTTGCGGTAATGCAAGAATAATTCGTTTTTCCTTGAGTAAGTTTGCTCTTCGTTGTGAAGGCATCCTACTATCAATAAGAGTGATTTCATCATTTCCACAATATTTTTTTAAATACTCATAAGTCTCATATAAAGAGGTACTGGCCTGTAATAACAGTATCATCTTTTTAGAGGGAAATATATCTGTGATATATGCAAACTGGAGGTATCTCTTTCCAAGACCACAGTCTAATTCAATAAGAAGATTATGTCCCCTCTCTATGATTTCCTGAGATTTGGTCAGAATTTCAATCTGATACTCTCGTGGTTCAAAGGGGAGGATTTGATCAGTTTTCATGGATATTTTGTCTAAATTATTATTGTTGTTTATCTTTATAATACTTTTAGGCACTTGAATAAAAGTGAACAGCAATCTATCGTGCAAATTTTAAATATTAAAATAATTAATTTTAATGAAGATTTATTTTATGATACGAGGCTAATTTTAGGATTAGGATCATCAGCAGATGCTCTGTCAATTTTTACAAGACCAGCTCTTTCAAGGGTTTTCATTAGTTTGTCAACCTGTGAAAGGGCCATTCCGCTCTGCATGGCAAGTTTTCTCAATTCCATGCTCTGATATTCCTTCAAAACATTATACATATCAAGAGCTGGATTATCTGCGGATGCTAGAATTCTTAGTATCTTCAGTTCATCTAACAAATCATCGGATCCTGCATATTTGGATTTCATCTTACTAATTTCTGATTCAGTCTCAGCAATTCGTTTATTCAATTTCTGAAGTTTTAATGATTTATCCTCTTTCTCAGCAGCTACTTTAGACATTATTTCCTTTGTACTGACCAGATCTTTATTAGCAGTCTCTAAATCCCTACTTGATGTTTCATATTCAGCCTTAAGTGTACCTAACTCACCATTTACTTTTTCTAAACTTGCCTTGACATCTTCTAATTCAGATTTAACAGCACCCACTCCTGCCTTAGTTGAGTCCAAATCATTGATCACTTTACTGAGCTCCTTAATTTTTCCTTCTAGTTGAGATTTTAATGAATTATTTT
>DAOUUM010000566.1 GCA_030668165.1 Candidatus Heimdallarchaeota archaeon | reverse complement strand
TGCTCGTCTCGTATTAACAGTGTAATTATGTTTATTAAGCTCCTCAAATTTTTTCTGTGATTTACTAATTCGTCCAAAGGATTTGGCAACAGTGATTCCTGAAATATTTTCTTGAAATGAATCATTGAGTCTAGAAATAGATACTCTCCATTTTCGAGTTAAATTTCTTGCAAATACTCTGAAATAGTAAATCAGGATAACCAGGAATGGAATTACACTCAATGCGATGAGCGTTAATTGAACATTGTAGATGAACATGACTGTGGTAGAACCTATTGCAACAAGAATATTAACGATCATAGTACTTGTCTGGGTAGTAAATGCACCAAGTTCCTGTGTATCATCCATAACCCTTGACATCAGATTACCAGTACTATTATGATCAAAAAATTCAAGATCATGCTTCTGAATTTTAACAAATAGTTCTTCCCTAATATCTCGGGTAGTTTTAGATGAGAATTTAGTAGTAAAAAGAGTCCTGAAATAATCAGCTATCCAAACCGAGACATATAGACCGAAAAATATAATTGCAATGAGTAAGGTCTCATCGATGTTTCCATCCATTAGAGATGCTGTACCTCTCTCAAGAGTGAATGGTATTACAATCTGCAAGCTAGTACCAAATAAAATTGAAATGGTAGTTATCAGCAGATCTTTTTTATGAGCATTGAAATATTTAACGTATCTTTTCAGGAGATATTTATCTGAATACTCCCTATCATATTTTGCATCAAGATTTCTTAGCATGTTAATTCCCCTCCAGTGCGGGTAACTCGGTATGCGGATCAAATATTTTTCTGTATACCAGATTATTCTTGATTAATTCATTATGTGTACCAGAGCCAGAAATTCTTCCTTCCTCGAGTATCATGACCTGGGTTGCCTGTCTTATCATATTTAATCGATTTGTGATCAAGAAGGTTGTCTTTCCTATCATTAATTGCTTGAGTGCAGAAACTATCTCTGCTTCTGTTTTGCCGTCTATTGCAGAACTGGCATCATCAAGAATCAATATTTTTGGATTGATCAGAAAGGCTCTTGCTATGGCAACTCTCTGTTTCTGACCTCCAGATAATCTCACGCCTCTCTCACCAACCACGGTATTCAATCCATCAGGCATCTGATCAACAAATTCATCAATTCGTGATAATTTGACCACTTGATCGATCTCCTCATCTGTGAAATCATCACCAGCATACATTATATTTTCTCGTATGCTAGTTGAGAAGAGAAATATATCCTGTTCAACCACCCCAATCGATTTTTGAAGTACCTCAGCATCATAATCTCTCACATCAACCCCATCAACTAAGACACTACCATCTGTGACATCATAAAGTCTTGTCAATAATTTCAGTAAAGATGTCTTGCCAGATCCAGTAGCACCCACAATGGCCACAATATCCCCTTTATTGGCCTTCAAATTAATTCCATTCAGTACATTCTTACCATTTTTATAGGCAAACTTGACATTCTTGAATTCAACATCTCCCTGAATATCTTTGGTGATGGGATTATCACTCATGGGTAATTCATCGCTTGTAGCAAGAACCTCCTGAATTTTTTTCACACCTGCAAGCCCAAGTGACCAGAATTCAAGGACAAAATTAATCTGCAGAGAAGGACCTCTTAATTGTATAATAAGTACAATCAAGGTAATCATCCCTCCCAGTCCAAAATCATGAGTGATAGTCAAACTACCCAAAATAATTGTAGGATGTGTTGCAAGATATGCTCCGGATATGAATAAAATACCACCAGTGAAATAAGTGGCCAGCATTGGAAAATAAAGAGCAGTTACCC
>DAOUUM010000128.1 GCA_030668165.1 Candidatus Heimdallarchaeota archaeon | reverse complement strand
TCACTTAGTACTGTCGTAATTGATGAGGTAGAATGTTTGTATGTGTAATTAATATATTATTAATAGAATTAACATCTGCTCAGCAAAAATATTATAAATCTTAAAATGATGTATTCCGTGGTGGAAATAAATGTCAGACCTACCAAAAATTGATATCAAAGCATTAGAAGGAGAGCTCAGTGCAGCTAAGGAAAAATTGGAAATGATTGATCCCAGTCTTCGGGCCAAACCCGAGAGCCTTTCAATTGTCTCTCAGATTACTAAGATCAAAAATGAACTTAAAAAGGCGGATCCTGTCAAACATGAAAAACTAAACCTTATTTTGAAATGTGAATGTGGAAATACAGCAGAAATCCATCCAGAGCTTCAGGCAAAACTGGATAATGATGAAGATATTAGCAGTTCAATTCCCAGTTGTGAATGTGGAAAGTCATACCATATATCTGTAACCCATTAAGTAAGTAACTTAATAAAAAAAAATTGCTATCCACGATTATGTGATCAGTTTGCATTAGTTGGTATTGTGACATATTCTCTCACCAGAATATCCCATGAAAAAATCAATTGTGATTTTCCCACCATTTTTTTTTTCTCTCAATCTATAACAGTAGCGATACTTTAAAGCGTAATTAAGATATAGCTAAATCGGCGATCCAAGATATTACATGATGATGATTTCTTTGCTAGGCTGGCACTCGATTCAGATGAGATGAGGAGAGAGCAACCTAGTTTTGAGCCAAGGGATGGGGATCTCACGAAATGGAGAGGTTTTATAATAGGAACCAATGCCTTTGAGGGAGGCGTGTTCGTGTTTGATGTGGAGGTACCCAGGGATTATCCATTCAAACCACCAAAAGTAGTTGCGAGAACTAAAATATGGCATCCCAATTTTTTCAAGGATAGAGTTTGTATTGGAATACTGGGCAAGGATTGGGCACCCGCTAACACTTTGGTTGATATTGTAGAATCACTTAGATTTTTACTTTCCAACCCCAATCCACTTGATCCACTTCATTCAAGTGTGGCACAGATGATGTTGAATGACATAAATAGTTTTAATGCCAAGGCCAAGGAATGGGTGGATAATTTTGCCACTTGGGACCAGCTTGGTACCTAAATTGTCAGATCTATCACATTATTAAATGGTTCTTTTTCAATTTTGATGGATTTAGGTAGCGGAAACAATAGAATTAAAATAAACCAGCTCAACATTACCAGAAAAGAGAATGGTACCGGAAATCCATCTCTTGACAAAAATTGAATCAGGATTGTTCCAGTTGAAAGAATGAAGAAATAATACATGTAGTTTACAATATGAGGTTGGTTAAGATATTCTCTGATTTCTGACATTATACAAATTTCAAGCACGATATAAATTTTATAAGAATATTCAAATCAAGATCTCTTCTTGATCAAATATATTTTTATTTGATGGAGTTATCTTACCCTTAATGTCTGATAAAGTGAAGGAAAAACTATCCAGATTAAAACTTGCAGTGATCAGAATAATTGAGAAGGCTGAGGAGGATGGCATAATCACACCGGAGGAGGCAAAGATCATTGAAAAGGGTAAAGAAAATCTCGATAAATACATAGAGATGGTGGACCAAGCACTGGAGGACAGTATCATCACCCAGGAAGAGAGGAATAACCTCATCGATCTCGAGGAGAAGATGATGGCTGATTCATATTTTGTTGCACTGGAAGACAATATACTCGATAATGATGAATTGTTGCTGTTAAAAACCCTGTACAGGACTATTGATCCCAGGGCAAGTATTGACTGGTTAGATGAGGATACCTAATCATAAAGCTCGATATTAATTCTCTTTCTACCCTTTCCCTTGTTGGATATTGACTGCAATCCCATAATGCCAATCTCTCTGGTTGATCTCACATGCAGACCACCATCAGCCTGTATATCAATATCGCCGATTTTTACCAATCTAATTGTTTTAACTGATTCTGGTATCAGGCTCACCTTGGTGCGGATTAACTCGGGATTATTCTCCAGTTCCTCTCTTGTTATGAAGGAAACCTCAACCTTGTGATCTGTTTTCAGTGTCTCATTGACATCATCAATTATATTCTGGGCAATTTCCTTGTTGAATTCCATCATGTCAAAATCAAGACGTGCCTTGTTGTGATAAATTGTACCACCTGTTACCTTGGCCTTGTATTTATCCCATACAATTGCCGATAGTACATGCAATGCTGTGTGATGACGGATCAGTTTGAACCGGTATTCCCAGTCAATTTTCACAGTTAGCTCATCACCCGCATTTACAGTTCCATCTATCTTGTGTATTACATCAGTACCAATTTTTCTGATCTTGGTGATCTCAATCTCCTCACCATCAAGTAAGAATTTTGCCTTGTCACTTGGTTGACCTCCCCCCTGCGGGTAGGCAATGGTTCTATCAAGTATAACACCCTCATCACGGATCTCGACAACCTTGGCCTCAATCTCGGTGAGATAGGAATCTGTGGTGTAGATTAATTCTGTCATAAATTCAAATCTGTATAATAGTCAAAGTAGTTTGTCCTTGAAAATTTATTAAATCAAATGAGTTGAATTGAAATTTTATCAAATATCTATGCTGTTAATCCATTTCACAAGTACTGAACTCTGCGCCTCAATTTCAGTCAAAACTCCGGATCTTAGTGGACCCTCTATATCCTCTACCTGTGCTAATATATATTCTGGGTAAACATTGATTATCGATTCAATCCCCATCAAATATTTGTGAAATTTAATAAGATGAGATTCAATTTTCTCAATTGGACGCATGTGGGTGATGAAGCTGATGCCAAAGGGAATAGACTTGTCTTGCTTTGTTAAAATACGATTGAATTTTTTGAGCCATCTCTTTGCAGAGCCACTCATTCTAAACATCCTAACCGCATTACCGATGATTAGTACATCCGCAGAATATTCAACTGCATCTTTAGGCTTAATATTTTTATTATGAACAGATTTTATCTCTGAACCATCAAATGCCTTAACTATTGATTTTGCAACCTTTTCCCCATTTCCAAATTTGGAATCATGGACTAGCAATACTTTCATTATAATACCCTATTACAGTATAATACGTCCAATCTAACTATAAATACCATCATAGTTATAGTAATTTGAAATATCAATCCAAAATAAATTACAATCAAAATATAAAATCAGAAAAAAATGGGCCACGCCAGATTTGAACTGGCGACCTCATTCTCTGTGAGATAGGCATCTTTGGTGCACAGTAAGTCAGTCATATATTATGAATTGATTTAGAAGTAAAATGGTTTTTCCTTTGGGGTATTCCATTTGATAATACTATGAGCTGTTTATTAGCTGATCAAAGATAAAAATCAATTCTTGATTCTCAGCATTTTTATACTAATTCCTTTATTTTGGAGTGATGGGGGCAAAAATAACCAATATTATAGATCAATTGAAACAAAATAAATTGACAATTTTAGTTTTCACCATGGCCATCATACTATTCCGCTATCTGGCAATGGAGATTTACACAAGTATTGATCTAACAGACCTGTACTACCATAGATCGGTAGGTGGAAAAATGGTTTATCTAGTTAATAATGCAAGTATCGGCTTAGTACTAACCTTATTATTAGTTGCCTTTAGCAAGGTCTACCTCGACTGGAAAGTTATAATCAAAACAACCATATTATCAGTTACAACCTTTCTAATGGTATTATCATGGGGGCTGGATAATACCTGGTACTTCAACTGGTTTATCCTGCTTGCCACCATGATTTTAATTCAGATGATATACCTACTTGATTTCAAATTCACAGATCCTCTTCTTTGGTCTATTTGGATAGTAATCGGCATATGTTCGATTATCATGGCCTATGGAGTGATGTTTATACTTGGTGGATTTCATTTCATTGCACCAGATATTTACCATCTGATCTTTCCAAATTTTGGTGATGGCATAGCACTGGGCTATGCTCTTTTCTCAGGATTACTCAGCTCATATATTCTGATCCGTCTGTACTCACTGACTCCAATTTCAGGCAAAACTGAAAATCATCCTACAAACGAGGTTAATCAGAGATCGATCCATAATCGCGATATTTGGAAATATGTAAAAGAAATTTTTAATTTTCAATTTGTTATTGTTGTATTTACTGTGAGTGCTGCGGTGTGGATGGCAAGTGTATTCATATTTGATGAGCCCATAGAGCAGGAAGTCTCAGGTCATACCTTATGGCTTACCTATCTATTGACTATTCCCTACAGTATATTTTATTCGTTGAAAAGAGAATAAATGCCTGAGATGTGATTTTTCAATTTATCGATTCAATTTCCACTATATAATATCATCTAATAGCAGTTAAAATCAGAAAAAAATGGGCCACGCCAGATTTGAACTGGCGACCTCGCGGTTATCAGCCGCGCGCTCTAGGGAGAAAAACAGTGAGAAAGTTGTATACGATCCTAAACATTGTACAATATTAATTATTTTTCCATTTAAAAGTCGTATTTTCTACAATATATTTAAATATCAAATTATATCGTATTAGCCATGAAAGTAATAATAACACTAATATTAGCCGTTTTATTAGTTAATCCAGTAAGTATTGGTTTCTATCAAAATGATAGATCAAATGGTAATATTAGAATATTTGACGGATCACCAGGTTCAGATCTCACAAGTTCTGAACGAGTACTCTTAACAAATTGCTTAGATCCCTCCTTGATATTCATTAATTGTCATGGCTATGGTAGTCAAAATACTCAAACATCCTCAGTTACAGTTTTGGTTATTGATGATGGATTAAGGGAAGGACAATGGGACTATTTAGAAAGTAATACATATGGTGTAGAGCTTGATATTGAAGTATTTGTCACCTTAAACCCTAATAATCTAAATGAGATTATTAAATACACCTCTTCAGAGGATATCGATAGTGATTTATATGGCAATATTGGAGCAAAGCATGGAGCAGCAGTATTATCGTCTCTTGCATTAGTATCACGACAAATAAAAGTAGTATTTATGGATGCGATTGGAGATTATGATAGCCATGGTTTTGATTTAGAGGAAAGTTCTAGCTACGATAAAATGTGGGATTGGATAGATGAAAATTTAGATGAATATAGTGTGGATATAATATTAGCGTCCCTCAGTGTTCCTGATGGAGATTTTATTGATGATGTTCAGAGTAACTCGTTGAAAAATAAAGGTATACCATTAATAACTAGTGCAGGAAACTATGGGAATCAGTATAACTATCTTGATAATACACAAAAATTTGTTCCACAAAAATATAGTGCATGGTTATCTGTAGGCTCAATTGACCATGAGAACAGAGGTACTTCTCAAGATTATGATAAGTTTTCAGATAAAGGTCAGTACTCATGATATGCTATTGAATCTTCATTTATATCATCGTGGGGTTCAGATATTTATGGTGCAAATTCCTTAGATTGGTTGATGCCGGGTCATGGAGTCCCAATATTTTGGCATGATGAATCGAAATCTAATCCAGATGATTATTGGAAATATAGTAGTGGTACGAGTTATAGTGCTCCTTTTTTGGCTGCTGCAATTTCTGTTATTATTGAAGGATACTATGATGGTAAGGGTTGGTCATCCGATTATAGAAACGATCATAGAATGCCATATGATGATATAATTGATGTATTATTCCAAGCAAGCAGTAGATCTTCGTTCAGTATGAGATGGGGATATGGTTATATCAACTTATTAGAAGCTTATACATATGGAAAGGATTTAGGTTCAGAAGGTGGCGGATCAGGTGGAGGAGGGTATTTGTACATCTGAGAAATTGGAATAATTATGTATAGAGGAAAAAATAATAAAGGAATCCTTCTAGGAATCCTTCTAGCAATATTAATAATTACTTGTAATTTTGTATCTATAGACATTTATGTTAATATAGTGCACCAAAATCACAGCTATTTACTTAAGGATCAGAATTCAGATATTTATACATTAAAAAATCAAGTAAACAAAAGTGAAATTTCAAATTTTTATATTAAAAATAAAATTATTTCTTCTTCGATTATTAACAAGAATTTACAAATAACAGAAATAGATTTAGAAACTCACAACGATAAGAATATAGGCACTTTTGATAACAATAACTTCCTTTTTGCCACTTCTAGTTCTTATTTGGTGTTAACCAATAATTCTTATAGTGGAGAGGTTAGAACAGTTGAAACTAAAAATGGCAGCGTTGCACTTATTAAACATGCCAATATGACACTTCTTATCGTTGATCTGAATCAACATATATCACAAAATATTACTTTGCCTTGGTTAGGGGAACAAATATATTATGATAACGACTCCTACCTTATTCAAAGTGAGATTTATAAAAAGGGGGTAATTATAGATCATAAATTGTACTTACTTGAGGGATATAATTCATATTCATATTCAGGTAATTCATTTATTAGTATTATTTATGAAATTGAATTGAGGAATTTGAGCATATCCAAGTACTTCGTTCCTTATCCAATATTTGATGTTAGTCTCATGCAATTGGAGGTTGTAAATAATGGAATACAAATTGATATTCAATTTGGTAAAATTGACAATAAATTATTTCATTCATTTTTTATAAGTAATAACATAATTACTCAATCCATAAATAAGACCAATAGGTGCAATGCGGTTTGTACCGATGATATTTATTTTCCTGATGGTAAGTTCCTTGATTCAAGAATAATTTCAGATGATAAATTCAATTATTTCAAATTTCAAATACAAGAGGATTCTTTAGAAATTGAGAAAATATATGAGAACCCAGAAAAGAATGAATATAACGTTTTGAATTCCCAAATTGGAGAGGATGAATTTGTATTTATTTATCAAAATGTATATGATTATGGCAAATTCAACTACTGGATTAGTCATCTTGAAAAGGATACTAAATCATTATCCTTCAATTCATATTGGTTAACTGATAATGATGGTTCAATATATGAGGAACACTATATTAAAGGTTCATTAGTAAAAATATCTGAAGGGAATTATGCATATATGAGTTATCGGACATATCAGTCAGATTACAGAATAAATATTATAAATTTGGCAGATCTAAAAAGGAATGTATACATTGACTTGACATCAATGATTTTAATAGAATTTATTCTTATTATATTATTATTTACTTTTTATAAATATAGATCAAAAAGGCAAAATCCTACTCGTTCATAACTGAATGTTGGAAAAAACAATACGAATGGCTTATTTGGAGAGTAAACTAATGGATGAAAGTATATTAAACTAAATATAATAAAATGGGCCACGCCAGATTTGAACTGGCGACCTCGCGGTTATCAGCCGCGCGCTCTATTGCCAAATTGCATTTGCTGATATATTCAGTAATATCAAGTCTTGTTGCATAATCAAGGAGAAAAAGATACGTAGTAATTACGCTGCAATATCAGATTTTTTTCGAAATTATTTACCATTAATAAAATAAAAAGGTAATATAGATCTAGATTAATAGATAATTGATGGATCCAAAACTAATATTAAACGGTTTAAAACTATACAATTCTAAATATAAGACTGAAAAAGAAGATGAAGTATTTAATATCGGGAAAGTAGCTCGAGAGAAAGGATTTTTA
>DAOUUM010000479.1 GCA_030668165.1 Candidatus Heimdallarchaeota archaeon | reverse complement strand
TGAATATATTATAGTAGTTTATTGAAATGATTTAAGGTCTCTTTCCAGGCCTTCTCAGATGCATCAGCATTGTGATTATTGGAACCAGGATTTAGGAATCCATGGTCACAATCCATTTTCATCTATCACAGGATATCGCTCCACATTATAATTCAAGAATTTTTGAAATGCAATGTGGGCAATGAAACTGAGTGACAATTTTTTTCTTAATTCTCTCACTCTAATATGAAAAAAATTAGCAATACTGAATTAATAGCCTGCTCATTATTTGTATCATAATTTTTCGATAATAATCAGTAAATTGATATTTTAATAATATTATAAATATAATTCTAAGGATTTAAGTTTCGAGGCTTCTATGGCACATTCATTGATTGATTGCATATTTTTTATATATAATGAAATAAGTACTGAATTGATTGAATGAAAATTAAGGGTATCCAATCACTTGAATTACCACACAGAGTTTTAATGCGAATACAGATCCGAATGATTGGTATTGCATCTCTAATTGGAATTGTGGGTGGATTGGGTGCGGTTCTATTTCGAAGGATGATCTCCTTTGTCAATGAGATTTTTGTTCAGCTACCAAAATCATATTTTGGTGAAAGTGTAATATTAACAATACTTGCACCTGGAATAGGTGGTTTGATAGTTGGATTCTTGATTTACAAGTTTGCCTCTGAGGCAAAGGGTCATGGAGTACCTGAAATAATTGAATCTGTTAACCTACACCACGGTAGAATGAGACTCAGAGTACCATTTATCAAAATTATAGCATCTGCCATAACCATTGGAACAGGTGGTTCTGCTGGTAGAGAGGGTCCAATTGCCCAGATAGGTGGTGGATTTGCAAGTCTTATCTCACAGAAATTGAAATTATCAAAAGAACAGAGCAAAATTCTTGTGGTATCCGGTGTAGCATCCGGAATTGCTGCCACATTCAATGCGCCCATTGGGGGCGTTTTATTTGGTCTGGAAATACTACCCAGAGATGGAAGATCATACTCAGTTTTTCCACTGGTTGTTAGTTCAGTCATTGCCACCTCTGTTGGTGGCCTCATCCTTGGTGATGAGAGGGCATTTATATTTCCTAGCCATATCTCAATACACCCTGCGGAATTACCTGCCAACCTGTTAATATTCTTGGGGATAGGTGTTTTAATGGGATTATTATCGGTTCTATGGATTAAAGGATTTTATCTGATCGAAGATTTATTTGAAAAAATCCCTATGTCTCCCATTTTAGTTGCAGGTATTGGTGGAATATTGGTTGGAATCATTGAGGTATTTTATCCTGAAGTGAGTGGAGTGAATTATGATCCGATGAATGCGGCACTTGCATTGAAAATTGGACTGCAAACCGTGATAATTCTGGTAGTGGCGAAATTCCTGGCTACCTCGGCCTCTATAGGTTCTGGTGGTTCAGGGGGTGTATTTGCACCAACTCTGTTCCAGGGTCTTATGTTAGGTACTGCTCTTGGTTTCATTCTAAATAGTATGGGTTTGACTGATCTACCTGTGCAATTATTTGCCTTCTTAGCCATGGCTGGATTATTCGCGGGAACATCACATGCGCCGCTGACATCGATAATTTTTCTTAGTGAGATAGTAGGTGACTTTAATTTATTTCTGCCACTGATGTTTGTGGTAATTACTTCGTGGGCAGTCGCTAAATACATATTGGAGGATGATATCTATATAATTAAGCTGAAACGAAGAGGTATTAAATTCAAAAAAGCAATTGATATTCTTGAAGAATACACTGTTGATCAGATAATGAGTTCTAATGTGGTCTCAGTCTCTCCCTATGACAGAGTGGAGGATATAATTGATTTGATGAAAAAAACACATCATCATGGATTCCCTGTGGTTAAAGATGGCATCTTGGTGGGGGTTATAACCAGCGATGATATCGATAAGGTAATTCAGAATGTCGATATGAGGGAATGGGAAGTTGCAAAGATATGCACAAGAAAAGTTATCTCAGTTCATGCTTCAAGTCCTGTATCCGAGGTCCTGATCCAGATGGCAGAATCCAGAATTAATCGATTTCCGGTGGTATCTGATTCAAATTCAGATATAATAATCGGTTGGATTACCAGAACTGATATCATGAGCCTCTATCGACAGGAAAAAAGATATGCCCGAGCCAATGAGGCAGAGAAAAAGCTCTTCCATGAAATAGAGAACAATCCTGATATTATTAAGAGAAAAGAACAGTAAAAACAATTTATTACAATCTGATGGCCATAATGGAAATTACAGTCAAGAAAATAGATTCTCAAAATCCGGTTTTTGCTGAACTAAGAGATAATTTTGCAGCACGAGCCCTCCCCACAATTTTATGTTTCAAAAAAGGTATATTTGTAGCCAAGATAGGTGGTGGACGGTCCAAAGCTATTTTTACCAATATTTTTCAACAGCTTATTGATCTACCAGTAGATAATCTTGAACTGGCACATCAACTGGTTTTCACTCCCAAGAGACTTATCAATCCATTTCCCAGGTGAATACACATTCCCGCTGTTATTCCACTGAATTTCTAATATCTTTAAAATCTTCAACT
>DAOUUM010000408.1 GCA_030668165.1 Candidatus Heimdallarchaeota archaeon | reverse complement strand
TTCCTTGATCAAGCTTGATCAAGGAATAACATTCATCAAGGAGGTTGCTGCTGAGATTGTAAAAGTGGCAAAAGATATCTGGAACTGGGCAATAGATACTATAGTTTTTCTTGGAGAAACCATAGTTGACGTGGTGGAATCAGTTGTTGAATTCGTAAACGATACCTACCATAAGGTGGTAAATTGGATTCAAGCCCAGTTTGACAAGATTTGGGAGGGCTTCATACGGGATACGATGAATTTACTGCAGAGAGGAGGAGCATACATGGATCGAGCGGAGATTATGCTTGATACCTTCTCCAGTGCTTATCAGGATGTCCGGGGAGATATTGTAGATGAATTTGATGGAGTATTAGATGGTCCCATAATGACTACAGTTGAAAATTCTCTGAACAATATATCAGATTTAATCGATGAATTTCTACCACCAATAGACAAAGAAGAAATGAGTTCAGGCCTCGATTCTGTATTTGCTCCCATTACTGAATTATTTGAGGGTACTATTATTGAGTTAGCTTATGAACTGCTATCTGGAAAGGCAATTGAGATACTGAGTGATGTGGTTAAAAACCATCTGGGTAAGTTATTTAACAGCTCTATTGGTCCATATGTGGATTTAATAATGGATGTTGTGACTGATTTATTCTCCCAGTTATCGGTTGAGCTCCCCGGAATATTGCCAGTTTCAGCTGATGCAGACAGTGAGGATGATACCCTGATTACCATGTTTGTGGATATGCTTGATATGATCAGAAATCCTGCTGCCCTTCTAGTTGATCTGATGAACACTTTTGATGGTGAATTTATTGCAGGCTTCTTAGATAAATTCCTGGTTGATAATCCACAATATATGATATCCCTCAATGATATAGTATTCACAATGCTAAAACCTGGTATGGTTCTTGGGATAGTATTCTACGATCTTCTGAATTTTGCAGGAAGCATATTTGGTTCAGATCTGATTATTAAGGATGTGCGAACTCTAGAAATTGAGAAACATGGTGCTAGTAGTGTAATTGGAGTAAATGATTGGCTTTCTGATCTGAAAATTGCATCGGGAATTATCTCTTTTGTAGGTAAAATATTTGCTCTTGTTGTTGCTGAGATAAATCGAATTGTCGATATTTTCGATATGGCTGATGGTGATAGAGAGGGTATACGAACCATTATCTCCTCAGTTATCGATCTGGTGTTTCTAATCATGATAGATTTCAATGAAATTATTATGTCGTTAATTGAATCTGCGGCTGTAGGTCTCACCGATAAAGATAACAATATTCTGATCAAGAATATCGTTGCAACCTTGGTAAAAAGTATAGAGTTGATTGTATCTCTTATTGCGAGCCTTGCAACCATTGGAAATGACCTTGCGGAGAAAATTGTAACCTGGGTAGGCAATATATTTGGGTGGATATTCAATATTATAGAAACCACTTGGAATTTTGTTCTCTTCATGATATTTTTGATTTCAGGTAACTTAACTTTTGCTGATATTGTTAGCTGGTCACTTGAACTGACCGCACAGGTAATTACAATGATATATGATTTCTTCTGTGATTGTACCAAACATGGCACATGGCTACTGAATATCCCTCCCATACCTTGTGTGCCTCCTATACCCATAGGACAGATCTTGTACGTAGTGTATATCGGACTAGGAGTGGTGGCCAATCTGGCCGGAGCAATAAGCATTACCTTCGATATTATAAAATTCTCATTTGGCTGGTAATACTAAATTCTTTAACTCAAAATAAATAATGTGAATTAGTTTAGACTTAATCAAGAAATTATACAATTTTCAACAAATATTTAGTTATCGGGAATAAGATAATAATGTAATATATTCGATCTTTAGTTGTGATTGTTGAAAAAATCCCCTATCTCAAGCTTGCATTATACAAATCAATTTTTCTTCAAGAATCAATGAATGAGGGAATTAGAGAGACAAATTATCAATTATATAGCGATAATAAAAGCAAACCCTTGATTCTATGTGGAACTGCGATTAAAGATGTTAAGAAGCCAATAACTCATTACTATTACATTAATAATGATGAATTATTGATTCAAAAAAGAAAGAAAAAATCGTCACAATTTACTTGTCACAAATTTTCTGACTTAGAAAATTTCAAATTGATCAGGGGACAAATAATTGTAGATGACAAAATACCCAAAAAACCGATATATTTCCTAAAACTGGAATTTGAATTCACGAGTAACGATGAGTTCATATTTCTAATATCAAAAGATCTTGACGAATTTTCTTTGATTGAGAAAAAATTATCACAGATTATTAGTAAATGATGATCTCGATTGTAATTATTGTGATGAAAAAATCAATAAAAAGGATTTCAATACGCGTATGAGGGATGTACATCCAGAAATCTGTCCTATATGTGGAAAGCGATGTAAATCTGAGATAGGAGTAATAAATCACCGGAACTCAAAAAAACACGAGTCAAGAATCGCGTATAATTTGCGTTATGCGTAATACCTTGATTTAACCTCCTTATTCACTTGAAAAAATCATTCTAACAGGTCTGAAATAGATTTATATTATCTATTCTCACGTATCAGATATGACTTATTACAAGAGCAAACAGTTCACAATTCCTTTTACCTTTGGGATATTAGCATTGATAGCAATCACAACCTCGAAAATAGTTGAATTAAATACAGGTGAAAAAATACACCAGATTGCATGGTTAGCAAGTACATGTATCATGATATCAACTCTAATCATAAAATTTTATTCTTTAAATTTTGAAAAATTTGATAAGATCATTCAGGATACAAATCCACTGAAGGACAAACCACTTCCCAGCTCAAGATTTCCAAAATTCCTATCTATTGCAATGGTAATCGGATTGGCTGCCACAATTACAATTCATTACCATTTTATTTTTGGTATGCTGGTTTACCTTTTGATGCAAATCTCACTAATTATCGCATATTCAGGAATTTTTCATCTCAATCCCAAGATTACACTCAAGACACCTGAATTGTGTAAAATGACAATAATCTCCATGATATTTTGGATTGCGTTGATTGCTTTTGTCTATTTAGTTTTTGTCTATAGTGGTGCTGACTCTCTCATTGTAGTCCCTTATGTAATTGCTATAGGTACAATGGCTCACTTCACCTGGTATGGTCTTAGTTATTCTGGTAGATCAAAATTATTCCAATTTTTGTTAATACTTGGTTCATTCATCTTTGTATTCTCTGATGCTCTCATTGGAAACAATGTCTATGGTGTGGATAAGGTGAATGAGA
>DAOUUM010000158.1 GCA_030668165.1 Candidatus Heimdallarchaeota archaeon | reverse complement strand
CAACTGTTCTGTACCAGTTTTTCGAGTATTTATCTATTCTACTAAGTTCTTTGTTCAATCTTCTCAGTTTTTTCAGTGCTTTTTTCAGTGGTTTGGGATTGTCAAAATGCTCTCCATCCGATGTTATTACCAGATCAATCAATCCCAGATCAACACCCACACTTCCAGTCTGATTGATTTTATCAGTATCCTGCACCAGTTCCTCAGTACAGGTGAGTGAAACAAACCATCTGTTTCCTTCGCGGGAAACAGTGGCTGATGTGACAACAGTTGATGCTTTGAGATCGGGTACCTCCTTGATACGAATAGTTTTCAGACCTGGCAGCTGGATACGGGGTGCAGTGAACAAAGAACTGTGGTTTTTGGTTCTTTTTATTAGCTTGCCCTTTGGATATATCCTGATGGTGCTGGTTAATCTGAAACTATCCCTTGATTTACCTTTCTTCTTGAATCTAGGAAATCGATGAGTTCCATTGAAGAGGTTCTGAAATGCTTGTTCAAGATTTCTTGTCTCATTCTGATGAATTGTCTTGGAATACTTCTTCATCCATGGTAGAGTGGTATTTTTCAATCGGGTTAGTTCTTTATTCTGGTTGATTGCTGTGGTATAGCGATCATTGCCTGTATTATTACGATAGCGTTCAATTCTATCATTCAGGGACCAGTTCCATGAATATCTGCCTATGCCTGCACACTCGATAAACTGGGAAACCTGCTTTTTTGTGGGATCCAGCTCAATCTTGTATGCACGATTGACCATACAATATAATTGTCGAATTCAGTTATAAACATTGTATAGAGATGATTAAAAGTGAAGATCCAGACTTTGGAATCTGAGATCATGCATTACATAATCTGCGGTTGTGTCCTTCATAAGCTCCGGATCAAACTCCTCGATCAGTACCTGACTACCTCCTTGTAGTCCTTATTAATCACTGGCTCTGTAAAGTTACTCTTTAATACTATATCTCAGTTCTCATATATAAGTTCCACTTCCTCAGATTCACTGTTTTCACTGAATTTCGAACGAAACGATTCGCTTGGTTTAGGCTCGTTTTATTTCAATTTAAGTGCAATTAAAATGCATATGTAACCAAATATTTCCCAATAATTATATTAGATGAATTTCTATTGGGTGATAGATATGGCAAAGAAGAGAAAAGGAAAAATCAAAGTCCTTACCTGCAAGAAATGTGAATTTTCTTTCGAAGTCGGCTCGCAAGATGATCTGGACAATCGAGGAAAGACATGGCCCTTCGTGGCCCCAATGCCTGATAAGGAAGGTAATGTAACGATCACACAGATGGCTGTTTGGAAGTGCCCCAAATGTGGTTACACAATTCGTGGTTCCATCGGTAAGACGAAGGGTGAATTTGCAGGTAAATCCAAGAAGGACCAAATCAGCGAGAAATTAGCTGAGAATGTCGAATTTGATATTGAGATATTTGCCAATTCAATGGGTGCCCAAAAAGAGAATTTGGAAAAAATATTAGTTAAAATGATTGAGAAAAAGATGATCTCCGGCAATATTGATGGAGATACGTACAAACCTTAAGGAGCGATAAATCTGAAACTTGAGTACCAGACCATTCGAAGAATAGCCGGGTATATCTCATCATTATCAGATTATATTTTACAAAAATATCACCTGTATTATGACCTAGATGATAAAATTACTACTCAAGATCTGATTAGAAAATTAAATGAGGATATAGAACGGGATAGAAAGCGGTTTGAGAATGTATGGAAACTTGCCGAGGCTGGTAGATTATTCGATAATTGGTTTTTATCATACAAGGTCGAGAAAAAGAGTATTAGTCTAAAACAGATCAAAAAGATATTGAAGGAACATTATGGCACTCTTAACTCCTCTATTGTACTTGAATTATACAATAAGCCAAGAATATTCATGATTGCTAAATTGGATAAAACAAGGTCCAGAAATATAGAAAAATCGAGTGTGGCAGAATTTAGTAGAGATGTGATTTACTGGATGCCTGAGAAAGGGATTTTACTAACAGATAATCATCATGATAAAAATGGTGATTCATTTCTAAAAGAAATGAAAGAATTATTAATTGGAGAATTGGATACTTACAGGTACCGAGTTATGGCTTTGAAGGATTATTACAACGATAATACCGAATTAACCAAACTCACGGTCAATGCAGATCCTCAGATAACCGGATTTGATGGATTATCTCAGATTGAATTCAAGGGAGATCATGTGAAAAAGGGATTATATGGTTTGCATAAAAGACATGATATCAGAGTTAACTTGGACGGTATAGGTCCACGAATAGAGATAAGTAGCCAAAACCTGCAATTAAGAATTGGTAACTCAGTTAAGATAACGACATTCGATGGTATCAATGAACTTTACAAGGTTCTATATGAAAACTAAAAAAGATATGGCAATCAAAATCGCCTATCCTATTTCTAGACATAATTAATTATCCGAGAAAAAAAGCAATCTTTCAATCACTTAGTATCATTTAACTTTTAAATTAATGATTTTTGACTGTAGTTGAGGAATAAAATTTGGCAGATGCTTTCAAACCATTACTTTCAAATGGCGCAATATCATTCTTTTTCGGATTATTTTTGATCCTGTCCATTGCAGGCCTGATATGGTATTCATTATATCTTGGAAATAGCAAAGAAAAGACGATTAAAACAACTTCTTACGGATTGATAATAGTCTCAATATTGTCAGCCATTACGTTGTTACTGGCCTTATTAAAATATAATGTTTTTATTGATTAGTAGTATTTTTTTTAATATAATTCATAAGATCTGTATACAATCTAATTGCAGTCTCGAGAGAATCTGATTTCTTTACTGTTGTCACTCCGGTATTGAGTAGACTGATATGGGAATTTTCAATAAATACTGTTACGTATTTATCCCCAGTAACGGTTATCTGGTACAGATCTGGTGATTTTTTCAATAATTCAACTACTGATTCAATTTCCCAATTAATTTCCCAAGATGGATCAATTATCCATGTATTTCGGCCACACATTGATGTTATATTAATACTGCCAAAACCCTCAATTTCATAATTGCCTTTCTTTATATCCCCGGGCTTGCCTGGAGAACTATCCATTGGATTGCAAACAGAACATGTCTCAAGTTTATTAAATTTAACATCATATATTTCCAAGGAGTTTAGTTCAATAATTTTCATTGTCTGTGTGAGTAGAGGTGCTTGGTCAAGTAATATTTTCAATGCTTCAGAAATTTGAAATCCAACGACCATATGTAATATTAGTGGATTTACACCCCTTATTGCACAACTCTGTCCATCATCATCATTGATATTACCCAGAACGCAATTATAACAGGGATTATCTGGTGAATGATCAAAAGTCATCAAATTAGCAGAATCAGCGATTGCACCAGCAAATATTACCGGAATTGATGCGATGTGACAGGCTCTGAACAAAGATTTTCTGGTGCTGAAAAGATCAAGTGCATCAATTACCAGATCAACCCCCTTGATTAATTCTGGTGCTGATAGACCATCTATTATTGCAGCATGACTGGTGATATTAACGAAGGGATATCTCTGACCCAATCTATCCTCTGCTACCTCAACTTTTGCCTTTCCTATATCTTCCGGGAAATATAATTTCTGTCTTGGAAGATTTGATTCCTCTATGACATCATAATCAACTAGAACTAGATTACCCACACCAAGTGAGCACAATAGTTCAGCTGCTACAGTTCCAAGGCCCCCCACCCCAGCTATTAATACTGTTCGGTATTTGAGTTTAAGCTGACCTTCCTTACCTATCGACGATAGTGGATAATGGCGTGAGAAGTATGTATCAAAATTAATATCCTTCATTGCAAATCAATTTCCAAATCATCATAAGATAGATAGAGGGGTGGAAATATTTCGTCTGCTTTATCTATTATTGTCTGACCCACATGAGTCAGGTAAACAGGTACATCATCCGGATTTTCAATGGTCAGCAGTTCCTCCAGTGTTGTATGATGAGGAATTGAATACCCACTTGATGATGCCTCTGTAATCACAATATCCCCCCGTAATAATTTATTCAGGGATTCCGCTAGAAATGCAGAATCACCTGTGTAACCTATTCTCTTATCATCCATCTGTATGAGTTGCATACGTGCACAATCAGAGTGGTCAGCCTTGATTGTTGTTACCGAACCTCCAGGGATGTCTCGTTTCTCATCAGTCCCGAACTCATGAAAAATTAGTATTTGGTTCACATGATCAGCCACCTCGGGTGTGTATAGAACACTCGCTACCTCATTGATCTTTTCTTTAGTTCCAATGGGACAGTAAACTGGTACTGGTTTTTTTCTTTTCAGTACATAGTAATTCTCGATAACCAACTGTGGAATACCCAGATAGTGATCAGGATGAAGATGACTTAGAAGGATGGCATCAATATCCAGAAAAGATTTATTCTTCCCTCTCAATGCAGGTATTGTGGAGGGACCGCAATCCAAAAGGAGGGTCCGACTGCCCTCAATCAAATATGAAGACTGACGTCTACCTCCGATTCCGAATGCATTACCAGTTCCTAAAAAGGTGAGTTTGACCACAAATATGCTAGAACATAAGTGAATAAAAAGATTATAATCTTCAATTTTTAGAAAGAAAAGAATTTAGTTAATTATTTTCTATTAGATATCTGAAAATCTCGAAATAAAGTTAATAAGCAATACATTTCACAGGGGATTAGATGGAATTACTATTAATTGTTTCAGCTTTAATATCAGTAGTTATTTTTGTTCCCTTTACCTATTATCTTCACAAGAAGGAAGAAGTGAATACATTTCTTAAATTATTCTTTGTTGGTGGTTCAGCCTGGGCCATAGCAGGTCTAATTTCATCGTTGCCACTATTGGTATTATTTTCAAGAAGTCATTATACCACATATCAAGCCGCTATGAATGATAATGTATATATTGTTTTCGGCATTGTCATTGTTTTTGTCTTTATCACTGAAATCATGAGATACCTTGCAGCAACATACATGAAACATTTTGAGAACAAGATACTTTTTGGAGTAATATTTGGATTAGGTTGGTCAATAAGTGAATTCATAACAAGATTCACTGGATTTTTTGAGGGTTTGGAATCAAATTTCATCTACTACCTATTAATTTTTCTTGCAATCTTTGGGATTAATGCTGGTCTTTCAGTACTGATGGTCCGCTTACCAGAAAATTCCAAATATTTCATATTTGCAGTTTTTATGAAATTAGGCATTGAAATGGCAATCTTTGGATCATTTGGATTCTTTGATGATTATATGGAGGGATACGTCAGGATTTTTGCTGTTATTGCATTTGAATTTGTCTTGGTCGGTCTTTCTCTACTTTCTAGAAAATATCCTCTCGAAGATTAATGAAGCTATTCAAACAAATAATTCGTGTAAAACAAAACTAAGATAATCAATCAGTTTAGAATCTACTTGAGGTAAACTTCTTGCACCTACGTCATAAACAGAGATTATCTTATTAACCTCTGATTTGTACTCGTTGACTTCAAATTCTGGAAATCTCTCATTGAACTTATCTATTATAATATTCGCAGTCTCACCCGGTCGATATGATTTTTCTATTATTATTTTGTAAGTAGAGTTGATTAATTTGGTTATTAGGGGGTAAGATATTTTTCTATCCTTAAGTCTTCTTACCCTTTTGAAATTTTCCTCGAATGAGTTCCAGATTGGTAAATCATTAATATCTTCTCTTGCTGTTTCCTTTCTTATAATTTCAGGATTTGACCGTAATTTGATCAATATTTTGGGTAATTGATCCTGAATAGTCTCAACTAGGATACTATCTCTCTCGATTGGATCCTGTATGGTGGTTTTCTTCTTGTCAATAATAAATTGAAAAGATTTTACCAGCTTGTCAGTGGTAGTCTTTTCTAGAGAAATACCATTCAAGATCTCCAATAGAAGATTCTGAGCAGCTTCAATTGGACTTTCTTCTAGTTGGTTGTATAGCTCATTTACAACTTTACCTTTAAATTCCTCAACGGAATGCAAGTTATTAGGATCTAATTTATCCCATTCAAGCCTGTACACAAGTTCAGAGTAGTTCCCTAGTTTTTTTATTTTGGCAGCATTTTTCTTACGTTTCTCATGCTTATCAATAAGGATCTCGCGTTGTATCAAAGCAGTTGTAATCAAATATAGATTTAGGTCACCTTGAAATTCTTCATTTTCATAATATCCTTGAAGGGATTTACACAATTCCCGAGCTTCTGTGGCCCAAGGTGGATAACTATCAGAGGATCCATCATCCTCGATGTAGTCTAATTTTGATTGAAGTACACGTTTACTTCCTTCATAAATTGGATCTGAATCCTGGAATAATACATTGTAAACGCCACTGATAATCTTTTTAGCAATAAATTGATAGTTTTTTTCCTGATGTTCTTTTTTCCAAATATTATATAATGGAGCGATATAACTCTCTGTTAATTGTTTAAATTCCACCAAATAGTAGATTCTATCCTCAGCGGTTGATGCTCCTGTGTTCCAAATTAAATCATCCAATTTCAATATGTTTGCAAATTTTCCCTCAATTATTCGACCCAGTAATTTACGGAACAATACACTCCATGTCCCCTCATCCAAAGCATATTGTAAAATATATGTGGGAGTATCCATCATGGATTGGTTTGATCTTTCTAACCTTTCTAATTCATTTGAAAAGTCTGAAATTACATGATCAACCTCAATACCAAAGTGGCTAGAAATGATATTGATAGTTTTTATTGTGACTGGATCTAATCCATTGAATACCTGATCATCAAGAGTACCTGTTTCAGCATTAAACTGGTTCATTAATAAATCATGTATTTTAACAAACAGTTTCTTGTAATCTGGATCTTTCTTAAATTCAAGAATTATATTTTCCACTATTCTCAATTTATGGATCCCATATTATTCTCTTTTTAGTTTGTTTTGTAATTTTCAGTAATTTTATTT